>JAMONQ010000188.1 GCA_027065635.1 Campylobacterales bacterium
GTCGTATGTCATCTTCTCGAAGTGTGGCACCAGCCACGAGTCATCCGTACTGTAGCGGCAAAAGCCGCCGTCGACAAGGTCGTACAGCCCGCCGCTCGCCATCGACTTGAGGCTCTTTTCCACCATTTCGAGCGCACTCTTTTCCTCTTTTAGTCCGTATATCCGCAAAAGCAGATCGAGTGCGGAAGTGTGGGGGAACTTGGGTGCCTTGGAAAAGCCTCCCCAGACTCTGTCGAAACTCTCTTCGAAGGATTTGAGGGTTTTGTCGATAAGTGAAAGGTCGAGTTTGGTTGCCTTTATCGGGCCATCCTTGGGAGAGAGGAAACGCTCTATCTCGTCGGCGTTTTTTATAATCGCATCAGGAGCTTTCGTCCACTTTTCATGGATGATCTCGATGAGTTCAAGAAAGCCCATCATATTGTACTTGCGCTTGGGAGGTATGTAGGTGCCGGCGAAAAACGGCTTTTTGTCGGGTGTCATGAAGATCGAAAGAGGCCAGCCGCCGGGACGCTGATTTAGCAGGGAGTGGACGTTTTGGTAGTGTTTGTCGATGTCGGGACGCTCTTCGCGGTCTACCTTGATAGATACGAAGTGCTCGTTCAAAAACTCTGCAATCTTTTCATCTTCGAACACCTCTCTCTCCATGACGTGGCACCAGTGGCAGCTGCTGTATCCTATACTGAGAAAGATGGGAAGGTTTTTTTCGAGTGCTTTTTCGAATGCCTCCCCGCCCCATGGGTACCAGTCGACCGGATTGTTTGCGTGCTGAAGCAGATAGGGTGATGTTTCGCTTATCAGTCTGTTCGCCATGATTCGCCTTTTTTCTACGATAGTAGCGATAATTGTATAAAATTTTCCATTGGTGACGATGTAGTTTTGGATATCGGATTTTCAAAAAGAGGCCGACTGGCGCAGCTTTTTGCACAAACACTACACGAACCGGCGGTAGGATTTGGGTATCGAGACTTGTAAGGAGGCTTGTGCAATGAAAAAGATGTTTTTGGCGATTCTGGTATGTCTGGCGGGCATTACGGGTGCGCACGCATATTCGGCAAAAGGTATGGTGGCGTACAAGAAACTATGCAAGCAGTGTCACGGCTCCGGTTTCAAGGGGGCGGCTATGCTGACCAGTGACGGATGGGAGGAGATGTTCGCATCCGAGGCCGAAAAGCTCAAGTCCGCCCACGAGGATTACGACGAGGCTATGGAGGTGCTGCGTTCACCCTATTTCGAGCGTCGTTTGGATGCACTCGGAAAATTTTTGCGCGACAATGGAAGCGATATGGGGGTGGTAAGAAGCTGTGACGGGTTAAATTGCGGATGACTCGGATATAATATAGACAACAAAACTACAGGCAGGAAAATATATGAGAAAAGTTTTGACGCTACTACTCTTCAACCTCTCTTTGTTTGCCGGTTTCGTGAGTGTCGACGAGGCTTTCAAACCCTCTGCGAAGTTTGAAAACGGCAAGATTCATCTAAAGATCGAGATGGCCGACCACATCCACCTGACAAAAGATCTCTTGAAGTTTTCGGTGGAACCCAAAGGAAAGCTCTTTCTTGAGAAGTTTACCCTTCCTCCGGCCCAGAAGGATGAGTTTGGAGATGAGATATACAGCGGAGTTTTCGAAGTAGAGCTACCCCTCGGGATAGAGGATGAAGGACTCGAGAGTTTCAAATTCGTACTCAATTTCCAGGGCTGTTCCGATAGCGGAGTCTGTTATCCGCCGGTTACCAAAACCTACGACTTTTCAATACCTGCAAGCGCATCATCGGTACGCTCCGGCGAGCCCAAAACGCAGAAGATAGAGGAGATGGAAAAAGAGGTCGAGAGTGCGGTGCTTTCCGAAGAGGAGAGTATCGCTTCGGCACTGAAGTCGAAAAGTTTCGGTATCGTTCTTCTTACATTTTTCGGTTTCGGGCTCCTTTTGGCGTTGACACCGTGTGTATTTCCGATGATTCCGATACTCTCCTCCATCATAGTCGCGCAGGGAGAGGGGATGAATGCCCGTCGAGGATTTGTTTTGTCCCTGGTCTATGTACTTGCCATGGCGCTTACATACACTTTGGCAGGAGTACTCGCCGGACTCTTTGGCGCCAATATTCAGGCGGCACTGCAAAATCCATGGGTCATTTCGCTCTTCGCTCTTCTGTTCGTAGCTCTGGCCTTTTCTATGTTCGGTTTTTACGAGCTTCAGCTTCCGGCCTCTCTTCAGACCAGAATCAGCCGTAAAAGTGACGAAGCAGGAAAAAGGGGCGGTTTGGCCGGCGTCGCCGTGATGGGCTTTTTGTCGGCGCTTATAGTGGGTCCATGTGTCGCACCGCCTCTTGCCGGAGCGCTGATATATATAGGCCAGACAGGAGATGCGCTCCTTGGCGGAGCGGCTCTTTTTGTCATGAGTCTCGGGATGGGAGCTCCCTTGATTCTCATCGGTACCGGTGCGGGACGCTTTATGCCAAAGCCGGGCGGCTGGATGAGTGCGGTGAGCAGAGTCTTCGGTGTCGTTATGCTCGCCGTAGCGATATGGATGCTCTCTCGTATCATCCCCGATTCTGTATCTATGGTGCTATGGGCCGCTCTTTTTGTAGTGAGTGCCGTATATCTTGGAGCTCTCGAACCTTTGGAGAATGGAAGAGGCTGGAGTGCACTGTTTAAAGGGATAGGAGTCTTCATGCTTCTGTATGGGGGATTTTTGCTGTTTGGCGCCTTCACCGGCGCATCCAGTCCGCTCGATCCTCTAAAAGCGCTCAAGAGGCCTGTCGGCAACCTCCCCGGCGTGACAGCCGCTCATCTGCGTTTTGAAAGAGTGGAGACTCTCGATGCTCTGCTTCGAAAGATCGACAGTGCGAAGAGACCGGTAATGGTCGACTTCAGTGCCGAATGGTGTGTAAGCTGCAAAGAGCTGGAGGAGAATACGTTTACAGATCCTAAGGTGATCTTTGCGCTGAATGGGTTCGATCTTTATCAGGTAGATGTTACCAAAAACAGCGAGGAGCAAAAAAGGATAATGCGACACTTCGGCATCTTCGGACCGCCGGCGATACTCTTTTTCAGGGATGGAAAGGAGATCGCCTCTCAAAGAGTTTCCGGATACAAGCCGCCGGACGAGTTTTTGAAAATTATCGAAGGGGTGTAGCGTGAAAAGGGTCGTATTCGCGCTTTTGCTGCTTGCGATATCACTTTTTGCGGAAGTGGAGTGGGCGATGGATTACAGTGATGCGCTGGAGGAGTCGAAAGAGAGTGGAAAGCCTGTACTCGTCATGATAAGCCAGGAGAGCTGCAACTACTGCTTTTTCATGAAGAGTCAGGTCTTTACCAGGCCGAAAGTCGCACGTTTTGTAAACGGAAACTTCATTCCCGTCGAACTCGACCTCCAGTCAGATCCCATACCTCCATATCTCAAGCCCTACGGGACGCCCACTTTCTACATAGTGGCCGATGGCGGCAAAAAGGTATCCCGCCCGATTGTAGGAGCGGCCAAAGCGGATCCGTTTATAGATCGTATAGAAAAAGAGCTTGAAAAACTGAGAAACCGATCCGATTGATCCGGACTGTACGCCGTAGTGAAATATAGGCGAGTATAGGATCGGATATAATTTCAAAAAAATCGAGGAAAGTGTAATGGTAATCAAAGGTGCTTTGGTAGTGACTCCTGAAGGTACCAGAAAGCTTGACGTTCGTATAGAGTCAGGAAAGATCGCAGAGCTTGGAGAGTCGCTTGAAGATAGAGAGATTATAGATGCAAAAGGCAGATACCTGATTCCCTCTATGGTGGATATTGGTGTCGGAGTAACGGATGGAAGACTCAGAGGAGGAACGCTCGAAAAACTTTCGCAAAAGGCGCGGGCAAACGGTTTCGGCACAGTGGTGCTCTCCTCTTTATGCAAACCGCGCATAGACAACGAAATAACTCTGGAGTTTGCAAAATCCCAGGCCCAGCTATGCAAAGAGAGCGAGATTTTGACTCTTCTTTCCGGAGTGAAGGAGGATGGCGGTTTGAGTGATTGCGCTATCTTGCTGAAAGAGGGAGCCGTAGGAATAGAGTTTGAAAGCCATATGGACGGCAATCTGATACGCCGGATCATGGAGTATGCTTCGATGTTCGGGGTGACGCTTTTTTGCAGAGCCAACGATCCCGCTCTTCAGGGAGAGGGTGTGATGCACGAGGGTGTGGTCTCTTCCCGACTCGGACTTGCCGGAGTGCCGGCTGTAGCAGAGTCTTCACAGGTAGCCAAAATAGGAGAGTTGGCTCTCTTCTACGATGTAGATGTCGTTGTACTGGGAGCCTCTACCGAACGGACACTAAAGCTTTGTGCACAAAATCCTAAGCTTCATGCGCAGCTGTCGCTGCACCATATTCTTCTTGCCGACAATGCCTGTGAAAACTACGATACTGCCGGTAAAATATGGCCTCCGCTAAGGGACGAAGAGATGAAAGAGGCGATGAGAGAGATGGTCTTGAAAGGTGAAGTTTTCATGATCACCTCTCTTCACACTCCTGTATCCAAAACCGCAAAAGATGCAGTCTTCGCGAATGCCGCATATGGAGTGGACGGATTGAGCCGCTTTTTCCCTCTTCTTTTTACCGATCTTGTAAAAAAAGGTGGACTGGATATCGCTTCGCTTGTTGAGATGGTCTCTAAAAACCCTGCTTCCGTCCTGGGACTCGATAAGGTAAAGGGAGCCATTCTTCCCGGATATGATGCGGATGTTCTCCTTTTCGATCCGGATTACGTATCCGTATATGAAGAGCCTGACTCCCCATATAGCGGTATGCAGATATATGGACGAATCGAGTCTGTATAATTCGCTGCGGCAAATGGCGTAGCTATATAACGCCGTTTGCACTTCTGTTTTTTGACCTTCTTGAATCCCCGCTTTCAAACCTTAAAAAAACCTTGACAAATTATATAAATTGGGTTAAAATAGGCTTAAGTTGAGGCTCTATATATAAAGAAGCCTATCGGAAGGGGACTAAATGAAATATTACAGAAAAGAGGAACAGAAGGAGCGGATCGTCTGTCTGCTGTGCCGTCACTACTGCAAGATGAAAGAGGGGCAGGTGGGAATTTGCGGTGTCAACAAAAATGTGGACGGCAGACTCGAAACGCTGGTCTACGGCCATCCGAGCGCGCTCAATGTAGATCCCGTAGAGAAGAAGCCGATCTACCATATGCTGCCCGGAAGCCGTGCGCTATCGTTCGGTACTGTAGGCTGTAACTTCAAGTGTCCATTTTGTCAAAACTGGCAGATCTCCCAGGAGACCAGAATCAACGAGGATGTTTATGTAAGCCCGCAGAAGATGGTGGATCTGGCGGTCGAGAGCGGTAGCGGCTCCATAGCCTACACCTACAACGAGCCGACCATCTTCTACCCCTACGCCAGGGATATCGGCCTCATCGCCAAAGAGCGGGGAATCCGTAACATCTTCGTCTCCAACGGATTCGAGAGCCCCGAAATGATCGAGGATATGAAGGGGTGGCTCGACGCGGCCAACATCGACCTAAAAAGCTGGGACGAAGAGTACTACAAAAAGGTGCTCAAAGGGGGCCTCGAAGCGGTCAAGGATACCCTGCGCCGGATGGTGGCCGAAGGGATCTGGGTCGAAGTGACGACGCTGCTGATCGAAGGTGAGAACGACAGCGACAAGGATCTCGAAGAGATGGCCGCCTT
>JAMONQ010000189.1 GCA_027065635.1 Campylobacterales bacterium
GAAGTCCGCGATCATCGGAAGAGCAAGCGATATCCATATAGAACCGACAGAAAACAGCTGTATAGTAAGAAGCCGTATAGACGGTATGCTTACCGAAAGTTTCCGCTTCGACAAAGATATATACCCTCCGCTCTCGTCACGTCTAAAACTGCTCGCAAACCTCGACATCGCCGAACGCAGAAAACCGCAAGACGGCCGCTTTTCAGCCACGATCGTCAATCGCGAGTTCGATTTTCGTGTATCTACACTTCCCATTATGAACGGCGAATCGATCGTTATGCGTATTCTCGACAAGTCCAAAGTGATGATAAGGCTCGAAGATGCCGGAATGAGCCCTCACAACTTCAATATTTTCAACGAAGCTTTGAAGGTTCCATACGGTATCGTACTCGTCACGGGACCCACCGGAAGCGGTAAAACCACCACCCTCTACGGTGCGCTGAACAACCTTAAAAGTGTCGATAAAAAGCTTATTACCGTTGAAGATCCGGTAGAATACCAGATGAATCTTGTCCAGCAGGTGCAGGTAAACCCAAAAGTGGGTCTCACTTTCGCCAGTGCCCTGCGTTCCATACTCCGTCAGGATCCCGATATCATAATGATCGGTGAGATCAGGGACCAGGAGACTCTTAGAATCGCCATTCAGGCCGCATTGACAGGCCACCTCGTTCTCTCCACGCTACACACGAACGACTCTATAAGTGCGATAACGAGAATGGCCGACATGGGTATCGAACCGTACCTCATCAGCGGCTCCCTCATAGCCATAGAGGCTCAGCGTCTGGTCAGAAAGATATGCCCCCACTGTAAAAAAAGTGTTGAAATACCCGATCATGTTATCAATGAACTCGAAGAGTTTATGCCTGAAAAGTATCAGTTTTTCAAAGGAAGCGGTTGCAAAGAGTGCCAGGGCACCGGATATATAGGCCGCGAGATGATAAGCGAAGTACTTAGAGTGAATGAGACTCTAACAAGCATGATCGCCCGTGAAGCCTCTAAGGCGGAGCTGACACAGGAGGCTTTCAAGCAGGGGTTTGTCACCATGATACAAGATGGTGTAAACAAGGCGGTCGAAGGCAAAACGACGATCGACGAAGTACTTAGAGTTGCGAGGTTATCATGAAATACTATCAAGTCACTATGCTGGTTCGAGGCAGTCGGCGCAATATTGTTCTCAAGGCCAACGACCGTGCCGACGCAATAAAGAAGATAAAAAGAGACTATCAGGGTACGATGGTTCGTATAAAAGAGATTTCCGCGCCGATAGATGCGACCATAAAGGAATTTTTTTCACAATTCAGAACCACTGTCGCAAACAGAAAGGTCCAGCCGAAGAATCTTATCGCTGCGATAAGACAGCTTGCGGTTATGACGAATGCGGGTATATCCGTTCACGATGCGCTCAACGAAATAGCCAACGCTACCAATGACGCCAAGTTGAAAACAATTTTGACCCAGGCATCGGAGAGTATCAACTCCGGGTTGAGTCTCTCCGATACCTTCAAGCGATACCGATATGACGTAGGCGGAATCACCCTGGCCATGATCGAGCTCGGAGAGCAGACAGGTAATATGTCTGAAGCGCTCTCCGCACTCGCCGATATACTTGAAGAGATCCAGGAAAACGTCCAGAAGTTCAAGAAAGCGATGCGATACCCCATGATAACTATGGGAGCCATGGCGATCGCTTTTACCATCCTTATCATGGTGGTGGTTCCGAAGTTCAAATCGATTTTCGAGAAGTTCAATGCGGAGCTGCCGCTTCCTACAAAGATTCTGCTCGGAATAGAGAATGTGCTCAGCAACTACGGTCTGCTGGTACTTGGGGGATTGATAGTTTTTATCGCCTTTATCATGTATCTATACAGAAACAACGAAGATTTCAAATATAAAACAGACAAGCTGCTGCTAAAAACGTATCTGATAAAAGATATTATCTTTTTCGCCACACTAAACCGGTTCGCCATAGTATTTACAGAGCTGGTCCATGCAGGGATCCCTATCGCCGACGCTCTGGATACCGCTACCGGAATGATAGACAATGCAGTCATGAAAGAGAAGCTCGAAGCTGTAAAAGTCTCTGTCTCAAGAGGTGTGAGCCTGACCGAAGCCTTCAAGGATACCGGAGTTTTCGAAAACATGATCATACAGATGATATCTGCCGGTGAAAGCAGCGGTCAGCTTGACAGCATGATGAGAAAGGTCACCGACTACTATCGCATGAGATTCAACTACATTCTCGACAATATGTCCTCATACATTGAACCTATCATGCTGGCTATCATCGCAGGACTCGTACTGCTGCTCGCGCTGGGAATCTTCCTGCCTATGTGGGATATGGCCAGAGCCGTCAAGGGGCACTAAGAGCTTTCAGCATCTCGTATGTCCGGTCTTTTTTCAAAAGGCCGGCCTCGTAGAGGAACTGGGAAGGGAAAAAAGTGATATCCTTGAAGCTGTCATACTTCGCATACGACAGATAGAGTCTGTTTTTGGCTCTGGTCACTGCAACATAAAAGAGTCTTCGCTCCTCATCTATGCTCCCCCCTTTTCCTGCCAGCTTTCTGTTTGGAAAACGTCCATCCATAAGGTCCACAACATAGACTTCATCAAACTCCAGCCCCTTGCTCGCATGCACCGTAAGAAGGTTCACCCCCTCCCCTTCGCTAAGCTCTCTTCCTCCCAGCACCATCGCATTTATAAACTTCTCGTTCTCCGTATAGGCATGCGCAAGCTGCAACAGAAGCGCTCCTTTTCTCTTGATACGCTCCATAGCCTCCTCTTTTTTTCCAGAGTCGATCTCACCGTTTTTCATAACCGCCCTGCGTGTTGAGAGCTGTTCGGCGATATAGATGTATACCCTGGATGTAAGAATGGTACGCATGGTGGATATGGGTTTGCTTATCTTTTTCAGAGACTTCATCAACTTGTAGAAATGGTACAGAAAGCTCACCCCGTCGCTGTTTAGCGCCGGATGTTTCAATATTGGGTGGGCCATGAAACTCTCTTCGAGTCCAAGATGCGAAAATCTGGAGACAGATCCTATCTGCATCGGGTTGTCGAAAAGTCCAAGTTGGTAGTTGGTTGTGCGTGCCTTGAAAGGGTTTGTCATGGGCTTCGGATTGAATAGCCCCTCCAGCATATCTCCGCTTCCAAGCTCGACCAAACCTTCAAAAAGCTCTTTTGCCGTTGCGCTTCCGATACCTTTTGCATATTCGAAGATGTGGATGAAAGCCATCATATCCTTCGGATTGACGGTCAGGGTGGCCAGATCCAGAGCGGCTTTGACCTCTTTTGCATCGAAAAAACTTCGACCACCCTTTCTTCGGCATGCTATCGAGGCCTCTTTGAGCATGGCCTCGATACCGTCTGCAGAAGCGTTGTTCCTGAATATTACGGCTATTTCTGCATGAGGAGTGGTAGAGAGTCTGATGCTCTTCGCTATCGCCTCATACTGCTGCATCAGATTGTCGAAGATCAGAAGCCTGGGCATCTGTGCCGCTTCATCCCTTACAACCTCGAGACGCTTTGGATAGAGCCGCTCGTTGTGTTCGATGACCCTGTTGGCCATCTGGAGTATGGGAGCGGTCGATCTGTAGTTCTTTGTCAGAGTAAAGACTCTGGCGTCCGGATATTTTTTTGTAAACGAGCCGATGATGTTGATATTGGCACCGTTGAAGGCGTAGATGCTCTGGTCATAATCTCCTACGCAAAAGAGCGAAGGCGGGTCCATGGCATCTATCATGGAGCCTTGAAGGATATTGGTATCCTGATACTCGTCTATGAGGACCTCTTTGAAAAAGGCACCCTCTCTTTCTACATATCTCGACATCATAATGAGCAGGTCGTTGAAATCTACAAAACCGAACTCCTCCTTGGTCTGTTCGAACTCACGGACAATATCGAGATATATATCGACGAAAGGTTCCTGCCCCTCATGCCTTTTTGAAAGCCATACATCAAAAGGCTCTCTCGTCGAGTTCTGGAAGAGCGAGTAGATATCGTAGAGGAAATTTGCGGAAAACGGCTGCGCTTCTGCCCCCAGATGATGGAACTGGCGCTTGTCGTATATGCTTCTAAAGAGTACCTTGAGCTCGCCGGGCTGTTTGAGATTGATCTTGGCACCGCTCTTTTTAAGCCATCTGTAGCTTACTGCATGAAATGTCCCGGCCTCTATTCTGCCTGCTACATCCTTGCTGAAGTATCCGGCCACCCTATCTACCATTTCAGCAGCAGCCTTGTTGGTAAATGTCAGCAGCAAGATCTCTTCCGGATCCACTCCCGAGGATAGAAGGTACCCTATTCGGCCGACGATGGTAGAGGTCTTGCCTGTACCTGCCGATGCAATGATCAAATTGTGTCCGTAGGGTGCTTTTGCAGCTTCGAGCTGCTCTTTGTTGAGACGGGATAAAGGCATTTATGCGGATGTTTCTCCAATGATTTGAATGGGCGAAATTATACCATTTCAGAGACTACTTTCTCGGATACCTGCGAGCCGGTCGCCCTCCCCTGAAACACTCCTGGCAGATACCGAACCTGAAATTCGGCGGAAGCGGCTTCCCACATCTCTTGCATGCTCTGGCGAATATGCCCCTACACAAGGAGCGCTCGATAAATCTGTTTAAAATCTCCCGTGCGGTCACGGCGTTTTCCGTATCCACGAAACTCTCGGGAAAACGGTACGAAAGCCACAGATATAGTGAAACCTCCTTCACTCTCTCCTCCGCATCGAAAAGCATATCGGATGTCTGTGCGACCTTCGGCAGATCATGCGGTATCTGAAAGAGTATAGGCTCGCCGCGCTCCAAAGAGATCAGATAGCGGTGAAAGACACTCTCGAGATATGCAGAGCCGAGTGTAAGCGGTGCACAGGAGAGGTGGTATTTGGATTTCAGATCGAGCCTGTAAAAGTCGACCATTTTCGCGATTTCGAGCATATTCTCGATATTGGCGGCTATAAAAGGGCCCTCAAAACGCATATGTTTTACAAAAAAGCCCAGAATCTCCGAAAGACTCTGCGTCTCGATAATCCTGGCTACAAGTTCGATATGCTCGAAATTGGCCATAACTCTAAATGGCCCCTTTATCGGCTGTGCCGGCTCGTCGATCAACTCGGTAACCGTATTCAAAACCGCCCCTGTAAGCGCTCCTACATAACCCTCTTCATGAAGGCCGTAACGTCCGGCCCGACCGGCAATCTGACGAATCTCGGAGGGGGTCAGAAGTCGGCGGCTCTGACCGTCAAATTTCGAATCCTTGGCAAAAAGGAGGGTACGGATAGGAAGATTCAGGCCCATCGCTATGGCATCCGTAGCTACAATGATCTGCGACTCTCCCTCCCTGAACCTTCTTGCCTCTTCACGCCTTACCTCGGGGCTCAGGTTGCCGTATACCACCGATACGTCGTATCTTGCACCGAGCTGCTCCTTCAGAGCCAAGACATCTCTTCTGGAAAAAGCCACAATCGCAGTGGACGGCTCCAGCTTTTTAAGCGAAGTCGGCTTGCTGTTTAAAATCAGTGGGGCTTTACGCCGAAAACGGACAATTTCGAGTTCTTCGTCGAGCCATTCGGCAAGCTCTTCTACCGCACTCAACGCATCTTCGCTACCGGTCATGATCACCGTCTGGGCCGGGACTCCTATTATCGCATTCGCCCATGCCCATCCTCTATCC
>JAMONQ010000190.1 GCA_027065635.1 Campylobacterales bacterium
TAAAGGAGCTTGTCGCCAGAAACAGGGACGGTGTAGACGATATGATAAAGAGTATAAACACCGCTGCCGAAGAGTTTGCGAATATGTCATCCAAGTTCGGCCAGAGTGCCGACACGGTAAACAGGGATCTACCGGATATGATGGCTAAACTAAAAAGTATTCTCGAGAAGTTCGAAGGGGTTGGCGGTACGCTGAACGAGAAGCTTCCGACTCTTGCCGACAAGTTCGAGTCTTTGGAGGATCGCCTGAGTGTAGTGATAGACGAGAACAGAAAGCCGCTCAACAGTGCTCTGAAATCGTTCGACGGCTTTTTCAAAAAGGGGACAGGAACGATAGACAAGCTTGAAGACTATCTCGACTCCGTTACCCAGAGCCGGCTCGATCTCGGCCTGCAAAGCTACTATATGGCCAACGACGGCAATATGAAAGGCGGCTTGCATATAGACTATATGCCGACCTATACGCGACACTATATGTTCGATATAGTATCGGCACCCGACTATTCGCAAAAGATAGACGGGGTCTTTCCCGCCGAGCTCGATCACACGGAAGGGAAATTCTACGTTTCGGCCCAGATAGGAAAGAGGTATGACGATATAATGTTCCGGGGCGGGCTGATTGAGAGTACCGCAGGATTCGGCATGGACTACTTCGGCTATTACGACAAGCTCAAACTTTCGGTAGATGCGTTTGACTTCTCGGCGGTGAACGATCTGCGCGGAAACAACCCGAGGCTTCGAGCAACGATGAGATACAGATTTTTCAAACATATCGATACATACCTTGGGGCCGACAACATGCTCAACTCCGATGCGTTCAATGTCTTTTTCGGAATGGGTGTCCATTTCGAGGATGATCGTATAAAATATCTGCTCGGCAGCGGTGCCAGTGCCGGAGCATCGGCTTCGAAATGAGCAAGGCATATGAAAAGATTCATGGTGCGCTCGAGACTCTCGGCCTGCCTTCGCACGTAAGCTTGAAAGATATCACGAGCCGCTACCGCTATCTCGCGTCCAAACTCCATCCCGATGCGGGAGGGGAGGATGAGAAGATGGCGAGCATAAACGAGGCATATGAGGTTCTCAAACGCTATATAGAGAACTACAGGTTCTCTTTCAGCGAAGATGAGATAGCCAGGCAGTTTCCGCAGGAGGCGCATGCCAAGAGGTTTAGATTTTAAAAAAGGACGAGAATATATGGGATGCAGATTTGAATTCGAGATGAACAATAAAAAGACGCTGTTTGAAACAGGCAAAGTGGCCAGGCAGGCCAACGGCTCTGTACTGCTAAGAAGCGGAAAGACGGTTTTGCTGGCGACCGCCGTCATGGATGAGAAGCCGATAGACGAACACTTTTTGCCTCTTACAGTCCAGTATATAGAAAAGAGCTACGCCGCCGGAAAGATTCCGGGAGGTTTCGTAAAGCGCGAGACCAAGCCCGGAGATTTCGAGACCCTCACTTCGCGACTTATAGACAGATCCCTGCGTCCGCTCTTTCCGAAAGGTTTTTGCAATCCGGTACAGATTACCGTTATGCTTTTGAGTGTCGATGAGAATGCGGATCTCCAGTCACTGGCTCTGGATGCCGCTTCCGCCGCACTTTTCATCTCCGATATTCCGGTGCAAAAGTGTGTGGCCGGTGTGCGAATAGGTCGAAAAGATGGGAACTTCATACTCAACCCGACTCTGGAGGAGCTGGAAGAGGGGACGCTCGATCTGTTCGTTTCCGGAACCAAAGAGGACCTTCTGATGATAGAGATGCGCTCCATAGGCAGTGTCGAAGTGGAGATTGAGCCCAGCGTAGCGGTAGATCCCATGCTCGATCCCATGCTTGCCGACGAGATTATCCAGATCCCGCGCGTAAACGAGCTGAAGGAGGATGAGCTTGTAGAGGCTATAGATCTGGCACAAAAGGCAATCTCTGTTGCGGCGGGGGAGTATGAGAAGGTTTTTGTAGAGGCGGCAAAGCCGAAAAGAGAGGTGGAGCTGTTTGACGAAAAGGCGGATCCTTCCATCGTTACCTATATCAGAGAGTTTTATATGCAGGAGATACTGCATGCGCTCGACGGTATGGCAAAAAGTGAGCGGGGAACGGAGATAAAAGCGATAGTATCCAGGGTTTTGAATGACGATATCGCTCTCAAAGAGGAGTGGAGTGAAGATCAGGTAAAAGCGGCTGTAGGCGAAGTCAAACGCGAAACTGTTCGTTCGATGATACTTGAAGAGGGCAAAAGAGCCGACGGAAGAGGATTGAAAGATGTACGTCCTATATCGATAGAGACCAACCTCCTTCCGAGTGTCCACGGCTCCTGTCTCTTTACCAGAGGTGAAACGCAGGCTCTTGTGACATGCACGCTCGGAAGCAGACAGGATGCCCAGATGTTCGAGAGAATTACCGGAAAGAGTGCAAGCTATGAAGAGTTTATGGTCCACTACAACTTTCCCGGCTTCAGCGTGGGAGAGGCTTCGCGCATAGGACCTCCGGGCAGACGTGAACTCGGTCACGGAAACCTTGCAAAAAGGGCTCTCGAGCCAGCGCTCGACAAAACGGAGCTCGATTCGATCATAAGGCTTGTTTCCGAAATTCTGGAATCGAACGGTTCATCTTCCATGGCTACCGTTTGCGGCGGTTCGCTCGCTCTCAAGGCTGCCGACGTTCCGGTGCAGAAGTTGATTGCCGGAGTGGCTATGGGACTGGTGGCTGAGAATGGCAAAACGGCTATATTGACCGATATCATGGGGCTGGAAGATCATGACGGGGATATGGATTTCAAGGTTGCCGGGAGTGAAGACGGTATAACCGCGCTACAGATGGATATTAAACTGGGCGGTATAAGTCTCGATCTTCTCAAGAGGGCGCTGGAACAGGCGAAGGAGGCGAGGCTTCATATTCTTGGCATAATGCAGAAGGCGGCAGAAGAGATCGAGGTAAACGAAGAGGTTCTTCCAAGCAGTGAAGTTTTCCATGTGGAACCTCACAAGATTGTAGATATTATCGGTCAGGCAGGAAAGACTATCAAAGAGATTATCGAAAAATTCGAAGTGAGCGTAGATCTGGACCGCAAGCAGGGAGAGGTAAGAGTCGCCGGACCCAGCAAAGCCAAGGTGAAAGCTGCGTGTGATCATATAAAAAATCTTGCGGAAAACGGCGGAGAGAAAAAGGAGATTCCGCGCTTCGAGATAGACAAACCGGTAAAAGGAAAGGTGAAAAAGCTGGTAGACTTTGGTGCTTTCATCGAGCTTCCCGGCGGTGTGGACGGCTTGTTGCATATCTCCAAAATAGCACGCAGACGCATAGGACATCCGAGCGAAGTGCTGCATGAAGGACAGGAGATCGAGGTCGTAGTCAAGTCGCAGCAGGGGCATAAGATTTCTTTGGAGCTATCGAAACCAATCGATTAACAAATTGATAAAAAATGTTTCAAATATCGCCTGCACTGTCGGTTTTTTTGGATATGGCCAGGGCTATTGCAGCTTTGTTAATTGTTGTCAGTCATATAAGACTAATGTTTTTTATGCATTACGATATCAAAGGAACAGCTGGTTTTTTTTACAACTTTTTCACTTTGCTTGGCGATAAGGCTATAATGGTTTTCTTTGTACTTAGCGGTTACTTGATAGCAAGAAGTGCACACATATCGGTGAGTCAGGGAAATTTGACAGAATATGCGGTTAAACGTATTACAAGATTATGGATAGTTCTGATACCTGCATTGATTATGACCTTTTTTTGGGATAAGTTAACTATTAAAATCTTTTCTGATATTGGTAGTTTCTTTTTTGAGAGTCGATTAACCTGGGAAGTTTTTTTTGGAAATGTTTTTTTCCTGCAGGATATTATTGTTCCACGTTTCGGATCCAATGGACCGTTATGGAGTTTGGCAAATGAGTTCTGGTATTATGTTTTATTCCCTGTGATGCTATTAATATATATACGGTATAAAAGAGGCACAAATATTTTTATTCCGGTGGTTTTGCTTATTGCTATTGTTTTGTTTTTACCCTTTTCAATCATTAAATACTATATAATATGGCTCATTGGGGCAGTGGTTTGGCAAATAAAGCGTCCTATATTCAAAAGTGGCTTTATTGCTCTATCTTTATTCATTGCTTTTTTAATAATAGCCGGTTTCGAGTTTGCACAAGCAAGGCTGTTCGGTTTTGTAATGGAATTTTCTATTGCAATGTCATTCGCCTTGTTAATTAATTTTTTTTTCTTCAATGAAAAAGTTACTTTCCCAAAAGCAGTAGAAAGAACTTCGGCATTTTTTGCAAACTTCTCATTCAGTCTTTATTTGTTGCATTTTCCGTTCCTTTCAATGCTCAATTATTATATTAACAATAGTTCAATCATTGATATGGAACATTTGAGTCATTATGAAATTATACTTTTTTATATTGTTGTTTTATTGATGGTTTACATGTATGCATATGGCATATACTTGCTAACCGAAAGGCATACACAAGCATTTCAGCGGTGGGTGCTGGCTCAAATTAGGTATAAAACTCCATAGTGATGTCTTTTAAAACTATCTTTCAACTTAAGTTTGATAAAATTCGCCTGCAAAGTGATAAGTAGGGATACGCAAGCCGAACGGACTTTGCAGCGCAACCGGGCGTCAATCCGGAAATACAAGGAGTTTTCAATGAAAAAGTTCTTTCTTTTGATGGCAGCATTTGCAGGTTTCGCATTTGCGGGCGAAGGTGAGTCTATGATTCAGGCGTACAGTGTAGTAGCGGCAGGCGTTGGTCTCGGTCTCGCGGCACTCGGCGGTGCGATCGGTATGGGTAACACAGCTGCGGCTACTATCGCGGGTACTGCACGCAATCCGGGTCTCGGCGGAAAACTGATGACGACAATGTTCATCGCTTTGGCGATGATCGAAGCGCAGGTTATCTATACCCTGGTTATCGCTCTTATCGCTCTTTATGCGAACCCGTTCCTCGGATAATTTGCAAAAGATACGATTTTCGGTCCGGAAGCTCTTGCTTCCGACCGTTTTTTTCGCTATAATTTCGGCCTCTTAACAACTACAAATAAGCGCAGGTGGTGGAATCGGTAGACACGCTGTCTTGAGGGGGCAGTGGGCTTTGCCCGTGCGAGTTCAAGTCTCGCTCTGCGCACCATATCTACTTTAAGAATATATCAACGACATCACGCAGACTTTCAAGATTTATTCACTCTGAAAACCTCTATTTTCAGTACTCTTCAATCGAATTTCCACTACTTTTTTGCATTTTCTTCTCTTATGATATTGATTTAATTAAAATTAGTGTAAAATCACTTCAGCATAGCGCTTGAATGTGTTATATAGAGTATGAAAACAGAGGAGGCAACGATGACAAGACCCTCGTTACTATTTGTTGCAGCCACGCTTTTATTCGCCGGCTGCTCCGCCAACAAAGAGTTTGTATACTTCAACAAGAATATGGATAAAGAGAAGGTCGTCAAAAAGGTTTCGGACTCAGAGTATGAACAGGAAAAAAAGTTTGAGTGGAGAATTACTCCCGGTGATCGCGTCGAGATAACCGTTTTCAACCAAACCGGAGGCGCTGCTCCAAACGGTGGAGCCATGCTGAATTCTCTTCTTGG
>JAMONQ010000191.1 GCA_027065635.1 Campylobacterales bacterium
GCTCATGGCTACCCAGAGTCTGAGAATCTCGCTTCCGTACTTTTTTGCCACCTCATCGGGCGCGACGACATTGCCCTTGGATTTGGACATCTTCTCGCCATTCTCATCGACCGTGAATCCGTGGGTGAGTATCGCCCCGTATGGAGCTTTGTGCTCTACGGCACACCCAAGCAGCAGAGAGCTTTGAAACCACCCCCTGTGCTGGTCGCTACCCTCGAGGTACAAGTCGGCGGGGAAACTGCCGGCATCGTAGTTTCTCGACTTCAGTACAGCATACCATGTCGAGCCGCTGTCAAACCATACATCGAGAATGTCGGTCACCTTTTCAAGATCGTCCGGATCGTATCCGCTTCCTGGGTATAGAAGCTCTTCGACACTCATGTCGTACCAGGCATCGCACCCTTTCATCTCGAATATCATCGCAATGAAGTTGAGTACCTTTTCATCCAGTATCACTTCACCGCTCTTTTTGTTGCGGAAGAAAGCTATCGGCACGCCCCAGTCACGCTGCCGGCTGATACACCAGTCAGGGCGCCCCTCTACCATGGAGCCGAGCCTGTTACGCCCCCACTCCGGATAGAACCTGGTCTTTTCTATCTCATCGAGCGCTATCTCTCGCAGACTCTTGCTCTCTCCTTCAGGATTGCCGTCTATACTTATAAACCACTGCCTGGTAGCACGGAAAATGAGGGGTGTATGGCTTCTCCAGCAGTGCGGATAGGAGTGGACGAAACGCTCCGCCTTCAATAGAGCGCTCCCAAGCAGCCTGACAATCTCCTCGTTGGCTTCGAAAATATGTTTGCCTACGAACGACTCTGCATCGGGCAGTAGTCCCAGCCGTACGACAGTTTCATCGTAGCGCCCCTCTTCATCCACCGGCATAACCACATCGAGATCGTACCTGAGGCCAACTCGGTAGTCATCCTCTCCGTGGCCCGGCGCCGTATGGACCGCTCCGGTACCGTTTTCCATAAGCACGTGTTCACCGAGCACTATACGGGAAGGACGGCCGTTTAGAGGGTTTATGGCTATTTCACCCTCCAGGTCCCGCGCAGGTATGCGCATCTCTATCGGACCCTCTACGACGCCGCTCTCACGAAGATCGTCAAAAAGCTTCTCCGCGACTATATAGCCGTCCCTGGTCAACACGTACATCTCTTCCGGATTCAGGCTGATGCCGACATTGGCAGGCAGCGTCCAGGGCGTAGTGGTCCATATGACCAATGCCGCCGCTTCGGGATGACCGAGCTTCTGTTTGGTCTTGTCCGACAGCTCGAAAGCGACATAGATGGAGAAATCCTCTTTATCTTCATACTCCACCTCCGCCTCCGCAAGGGCAGTACGCTCCGCCCAGCTCCAGTAGACAGGCTTGTTGCGCTCGACGAGAAGTCCCTTTTTGGCTACAGAACAGAGTGTCCTGTAAATGTTGGCTTCGAACCTGAAGTCCATCGTCACATACGGGTTATCCCAGTCCGCTACGACTCCGAGGGCCTTGAAACCCTCTTTCTGTACTTCGACGAACTTCGCGGCATGCTGACGGCAAAGCTCCCTGATCTTTGTTTTTGGAAGCTGCTCTTTTTTGGCTTTGCCTATCTTCTTTTCCACCTGCTGTTCGATGGGAAGTCCGTGGCAGTCCCAGCCGGGGGTAAAGCGCACTGCACGCCCCTGGAAGTAGTTGTCTTTTACGATTATATCTTTTAGCACCTTGTTGAGTGCATGTCCTATATGAATTTTTCCGTTGGCATACGGAGGGCCGTCGTGAAGCGTAAAGAGCTCATCATTTTGACGGTTCCTCTTCATCTTCTCGTAGACTTTGCGTTCGAACCAGCTTTTGTACCTTTTTGGCTCGTTCTGCGGAAGGTTGCCCCGCATAGGAAATGCGGTTTTCGGAAGATTTAGTGTAGACTTGTAATCCATTCGGTACTCCGGATAAAAATTGGCCTATTATATTTAAAGGGGCATTAAAAAGCGCTGATTTACGCGCTTCACTTTGGTATAATGGCGATATGGCAGGAGCTGAAAAAATGAGAAACAGATTGATAATCGTAGGAAAAAACCTCTATCTGAACGATCCCTTCATGGAGTACGTAGAGCGGGAGCTCAGTCACCTCGGACTTCTCGATCAGATCACAAGGCTGCCTGAAACGGGAAGCGAAATAGTATCGCTGCTGCAAGATCACATATCCGGGGAGGGGAACACTATCGTCATCTCCAACAAAAATGCCTTCGCTCCCATAAGCAAGCTGCTGGCAACGATGACAGACGACACTCTCGTACTCAAAGAGAGTATACTCATACCTTCAAGAAGCGAAATATACGACGACAACAGCTTCCTTCTCAGATACAAAGGGGCAAGTATCAACGTGGTCATGGCCGAACCGGGCAAAACGGTTCCGGTTTTCCTGATAGAAGAGGCCAAAAAAGATGGGACCATCCACATTTTCAACTTGGATGAAGATGGTGCCGATGCACTGCTGGATCCTGTGGCGAAAAGCTTTGAGGTGGAGTTTGTATCCACCACTCTCACACCGGGATGGATCAAGATCGAGTGCAGCGCGAAAAGATACGGACGACTCGGCAACTTCCTCAAAAGTGTCAAACAGTTGATGGGGGACAAGGTAGTGGAGTCTTCGAACATCATGGCTTACATCATCCACAGGCTCGGCAGTGCGAACAAGAGTATCACTTTCGCGGAGAGCTGTACCGGAGGACGGATTGCCGCCAAGCTGACATCAGAAGCAGGCTCCTCAGCCGTTTTCAAAGGCTCGCTCGTCACCTACTCCAACGCGCTGAAAGCCGGATGGCTCGGTGTAGAAAAAGAGGTGTTCGACAAATATGGGGCAGTAAGCAAAGAGTGTGTCGAACAGATGCTCTCGGGAGCCAGAGAGATTGCCGGAGCCGACTACGCACTGGCCGTTAGCGGCATCGCCGGTCCCGGAGGCGGAACACCGCAAAAACCGGTAGGAACAGTCATCATCGGCGCCCAAAGCGAAGAGCGTACCATCGTCGAAGCGCTCTATTTCGAAGGCGACAGAAACTATATACAGGAGCAGAGTGCACTCTATGCATACAAACTTCTCTTTCAGGTCGCTTCCAGAGAGCTTTTTTGAACTCTTTGAATATTGCGGGCCAAAATCCCTTGACAAGCCTGCGCTTTTTTCCTATAATTTCGCTCACGTTTGCAAGACAAAACGTAAAAAGACCCGTTAGCTCAGTCGGTAGAGCAACTCCCTTTTAAGGAGTGGGCCCTTGGTTCGAATCCAAGACGGGTCACCACGAAATGCGTAAGGGTCCTTCATGACCCCTTCATCTAGTGGCCAAGGATGCCATCTTTTCAAGGTGGACACAGAGGTTCAAATCCTCTAGGGGTCGCCATTGATATTCGGTCGCTTAGCTCAGTTGGTAGAGCGCCACCCTTACAAGGTGGATGCCAGTGGTTCGAGTCCACTAGCGACCACCATTTTCTCTTCACAACGGTGCGGTGGTAGTTCAGTTGGTTAGAATACCGCCCTGTCACGGCGGGGGTCGCGAGTTCGAGTCTCGTCCACCGCGCCACTATCAAACTCCCAAAACATCTAAATCAAATCCGGAATCGTCACAATTATGTCATTCTTTTTTGTGTTCAAATATTTTTCACCTATCCTATCGTGTTAATTTTTCTTTATGTTTTTATTGGTTACAATTACAGAACAACACCATCAAGGAGTAACATCATGATTGACAACGACATCATCAAAATCGCAAACGAGACAAAAAAGCTCAACGCTCTCATCGTTGAAGACGAAAAGGAAGCGAACGAGCTTATGCTCTCTACTTTCGGCAACTTCTTCAATACCGTAGACTCTGCATCCAGCGGTGAAGAGGCGCTTGAAATATATAAGCAGAAGAGACCGGACGTCGTATTCGTGGATATCATCCTTCCCGGCATGGACGGACTCGAACTCGCTCGCAGAATCAGAGAGATAAAGCCTGATCAAATCATCGTCATAATATCGGCAAGCAACGATATGAACAAGATTTCAGAAGCGATAAAAATCGGTGTAGACAGCTTTATCCAGAAGCCGATCGACTCGAACAAGATAATCGATCTTCTGAAAAACATCAACAAAACGATCGCAAAAAGAAGAAAAATCGAGACCAAAACCTTCTCTATCACTCTTCCGATGGACCTTTACGACAGGGTTCACGCAGATGCCAAAGTAGAAAGAATTTCCAAGAACGCGATGATCATCCGCGCACTGAAAGCATTCTACGACATCAAGCCCTAAGCATAGGCAGCTCGATCCAGAACATGGCCCCGCGACTCGTGTTGCGGGCGCTTATTCGGCCGTGAAGCCTCTTTTCAACAATCATCTTCGACATATATAGACCCAAACCGGTCCCTCTGGCCTGGTATTTGGTAGTGAAATAGGGTTCGAAGATCTTGTCTATTATCTTCTTGTCAATTCCGCCGCCGTTGTCTCTTACATTTATATTTACCGTCTCGTTATACCTGACCATAATCTTGATGGCAGGATCATTGACTCTCCTCTCTTTCAAAACGTCGACAGAGTTGTATATTAGATTCAAGAGCACCTGTTTCAAATCGTTGGCGTTTCCGCCGACGACTCTCTCCTCCTGCGGCAGAGTTATCTTCAATCTTATCTTCTCGTCCTCCAGCAACACGGAAACCAGTCTGACAGTTTCACGTATCGTCTTGCAAATTTCAAACGCCCCAGGACGACTGTAGTCTTCGCCGTTCGAGGCGTAACTTCTAAAATCGTCTATAGTATCCGACAGATAGTTGAGTGTCTGATTGATCTTTCTCTCGGCCAAAAGTATATGCTCTTTCGAAATATTTCCTACTTGCGCTTTCAATGAGAGATCCTGCATTACCAGGGCGATAATGTTCAGAGGCTGTCTCCACTGGTGGGCGATATTGTTGATCATCTCTCCCATAGATGCCAGCTTCGCCTGGTGGAAGATCAACTTGTCCTTTTCCCGGTTTCTTCTGACCTCTATCTCCACTCTCTTCTCCAAAGAGGCGTTCAGCTCCGCAAGCTCCCTGGTACGTTTCTCGACCTCCTCCTCGAGATATCTGTTCAGGGAGATGATCTCGTCCGTACTTGAAGATACGAGTGTCGAAAGAGTGGCAAGCAGCTTGTCCTTTTTAGAAAAATCCATCGCACGGTCGGCTATATCCATTCTAGCATTCGGATCTTCCGAAAGAGTGACTCTGGAAATCGAGTAGTTCAAAAACCGGTTTTTATCCTCTTTTTTACCGAACTCTCCGAAAGTTATTAGTGAAAAGAGCTTTTCAGGCTCGTTGAAATATTTGGCCGCATTGTTCATTACATCCGCATATCCGTTATAGTACGAAATGCAGATGAAGTACCATGATGTCTGTGCCGGCATATCTTTATATACATCCGGAATCTTTTCGTAGCGCTCGATCATGCGTCTGTAGTGACCGAAGCCTATCTGTACTCTCTCGCCCTTCTCGAACTTCCCCGTAAAAAAGCCTCTCCTCTTTTCATCGAGCCTGATCAACGCTCTGGCTACCTTTCTATCTCTGCTGTCACACTTG
>JAMONQ010000192.1 GCA_027065635.1 Campylobacterales bacterium
GGGCCATCCACCACCCCTTGTTGGGCCGATACTCCCAGCCGAAAGCGAAACTGGAAAAGGCGTCCATCAGCAGATATGCAGCAAGCAGCATACCGACCGCCGCCACGCCCTCTACCGGGAAAAAGAGAAGCAGCAAAGCGGCTATCAGGGAGAGTACCGGCTTGAACCAGGCGCTGAACGAGCCTTTGTAACTCTTATAGGTGGCATACCCCTGCACAATGGCACTGAAAAGAAAGAGCCACGCCAAAAAGTTCACCACCACCAGCGACATGAGCTGCGGGACAAATATCCCCATCAAGCCGATCAGCGCCATTGCGACTCCGGCGCCGATCGTATAGTTGCTGAACTTTTTGAGTGTCTTGGGATCGAATCCTATCCTGTAGAGGATCATCTCTCACTCTTTTGGCTCTCGACGGTTTTGACCGCTCTCTCTTTGAACTCTTTGAGTTTGTTCATCAGCTCCTCGAAGAGTTTTTCGGCTCTGTTTTTGCCTTTGATCTCTTTTTCGACCTTCTCGATCGCATCATCGAGCATTTTGTATGTAGTGTCGCTCTCGCTTGTATAGCCGAGCGCTTCGGCGATCTTCAGCTCCGTTTTCGCCTGCTCCAGATGTTTTAGCGCCTGAGCCTTGTCCTTTTTGGCGATTTCGGAGGCCGCCGAGATCAGCGCTTCCGCTTTCAATAGAGGCAAGGGGATGACCACTTCGCTCTGCACCATAGTGGAGAGTGCCATCTCCAAAACCTCTTTCGCTTCGGCGGTTTTGCCGCTGTTTAGATATTTGGCGGCGAGCTTCAGGGCCTGCGGATACGAAACCAGCGGAAGACTTACGGTTACAATGTCAATTTCGCTCTGAAGAGTATTCAAAAGTCTTCTGGCTTCCTGTACCTTTCCGTCATCGAGTAGCTCTTTCACCGCTTTCAAAGCAGCCTTGACACTCTTTAGATCCGCCTTGAACTCGGTAGCGGTAATGGTCGAATCTATCGGTAAAAGGGCAGGAGCGTTGGGATGCGCCAATACCACCTCGAGCTTCCCGATAGCCTTCTCGAGATCCTTTTTGGCCGCTTTTGTATCTCCCTTTTCTATATCAAGCAGCACCTTCTGCGTCAAAAAGACCGCATCTACAGCCTCTTTGACCACCTCGACCTTCTGTTCCTGGGCCGCACTTTTTGCACTCTTGACCGCACCGGCACTAACCTCTGCGGAACTCTTCGCAAAAGCCGGCGAACCGAGCAGCATCGCTGCGGCGGCAACTGACAGAATCACTCTTTTCATATCACAACTCCTTCTTCGTTTTTCGACTGTTTGACCCGCTTTTGGGGCAACTAAGTTATTCGATTGAAGAAATTTTAGTATATATGACTAAAGGTGTTCTGCAACCTAAGTATCACTCCTGCCGCCGCCATACCTCTTGAAACCCTTCTTTCTCAGAAGAAGGAAAGGAATCAAAAAGAGTGCCTCGAGCAAAAGAGTAATGACCACCGCCTTGATCGTTCCATCCGGATCGTCTGTCAGCGGCAATCCTCCCGTATTCATTCCAAAAAAGCCGGTCACCAGAGTCATGGGAAGAAATATTGCCGAAATGACGGTGAGCAGATACATGTTTTTGTTGATTCTCTCGTCGACCTTCGCCCGATAGAAATCATAGAGGTTGTCAAGCTTCTGCAGAGCGGAATATGAAAGATCCTTGATCCTGTTCATGTGTTCGAGAAGATCGGCATAGTCGAGATCGTCGAGATCCTCTCTTCTTTTGAAATGGCCTATGAAAAGCTCCATCGCCAAGACCGCGTGAAACATCAGGCGGTGGACCAAAGAGACACCCTTTTTGTGCTCCAGCCATACCTGCATGAATTCGGAGCCCACTCCCTCGTCGTAAAGATGCTCCTCCAGCGCCTCTATATCGTAATGTACCTGCTGTATATATTTAAGAAGCCTCGAAACTCTGCCGTGCAAAAAGCGGTGCAGATCCGAAAGAGTCCCTATCTCTTTGAATCTTTCACTCCTGTGATCGTACATATAGCACCGCTCACCCTCTATCAGAAACGAGTACGAAACTATATTCCGATCGCCTTCAAGGGAGGGGATCCTTATGATCAATACGGATACTTCACCCTCCGTTTCAAAGCGTGACGGGTGGGACTCGCTCTTTATATCCTCCAAAAACCTTTCATCTACTCTTATATCTTCGTTTTCAATACTCACTCTCTACCTTCTCCAGCAGCTTTTTTACATTGTTCACAGCCAGCTTTTTTCTCTCGATGTTCAATATCCCCTCTTTTTTTAGCTGCTGAAGGTGACGATTGACTACATGCCTTACCGTACCGATCATCGAAGCGATCTCTTCGTGGGGGAGATTATGGAGCAGCCCGAGGTGTTTTGACGGAGAGCCGAGATCGATATTTTTCAAAAGAAGCTTCATGAGTCTTGTCGAAGTGTCGTATAGCGACAGGTCGCTCGCCAACTCTTCCACCTGCCTCATCTGGCGGGCCATATAGGGGAAAAAGGCGCGATTGAAAGCGGGGTAGCGATCTATCCACTCCCTCACCTTTTCAATCGGCAGCTGCAGCGCTTTCGTATCGTCGATCGCTTCGGTCATCACTTCGTGTCTATGGCCGTCGAGCACCGTAAGCACATCGAACATATCGCGCGGACCGAGCAGATAGAGGGTCTGTTCCCTGTTGTTGTCGGGATTGTATCGATATACCTTTATCCGTCCTTCGAGCAGTATATAGAAGTGCTTCATGGTATCGTCCGGATCCATGGCCGGCGCACCTTTTCCATACTCTACGATCCTTCCCAGGCTGTTTATCTCCTCGATGAGCCCCTCGTCTATCCCGTCGAAAGGCTCCAGCTTTTTAAGATGCAGCATCAAAAATCCAGTCCGAAGCTGCCGAAATTACCCATATTCGGGTCGCTATGGCCCATCTGTGTACTCCTGGCGCGCAGCATCAAAATGTCGTTTTTGGGGTCGATTCCCTGCGGACAGACCATCGTGCACTCTCCGCATAGCGTACAGTCCCAGACTCCATCTTTTTGTATCGTGTCGATCTTGGTTTTCGAGTCGCCCTCCCTCGGATCCGCAACGTAGCGCCATACTCTGGTAAGAGCGAACGGTCCCAAAAAGGCCGGATTGACCTCGAGTACCGGGCAGGCGCTATAGCACGAGTGGCAGAGTATGCAGTCGCTCTGTCTCTCCGTCCGTTTCTCGTCGTCTGGAGTCACTACCGCTTCTTGATCGAAACGCTCCAGCCATCCGGATGCACGCTCTATGGTCCTGAAAGACTCTTTTTCATCGACGACGAGATCTTTTATGAGGGGGGCGAATCTTCTGGGTTCTATCAGATCTCCGTCTTTCGGCTTGTAGGCACAAGCGAGCACCTCTTTTCCGTTCACTCTCACCGCACAGCTGCCGCAGACACTGCTTCGGCAACCGGATCGGAACGTGAGAGTGGGATCTTTCCGGCACTTGATTTCAGTGAGCGACTCCAGCAGGGTAGCCCCCTCCTTCACCTCCCACTCCTGCTCGAGACTCTGCGGCTCTCTTGCGGCGTGGAAGCGCTTGATCCTTATCTTTATCATTCTCTACTCCCCTTATCCTCTTCCTCTTCCGGACTGACGGACTCTTCGAGCTCCTTCTTGACCGACTCTATAAGCTCTTCGGTCTCCTTTAGCTTCTTTTGGGCCTCTTCGAGCTCCTTCTCGAGCCTCTCTCTGGTTATCTCTTCGCTCACTCCATCCCTCCAAACTCGTTGCAAAGCACTCCATCCTCTTTCCATGACAAAGAGTGCACTCCATAAAACTTCTCATCATTCTCTTGCGCGAAATCGGCACGTCTATGAGCTCCTCTGGATTCGTTTCTGCCTATAGCCCCCACAAGAATCGTCTCCGCAAGCTCGAGCATATTTCCAAACTCGATGAACTCCGTCAAATTGGTATTGAACTCCCTGCTCTTGTCGACTATTCCCATAAACGGAAGCTCTTTTTGCATCTGTCTGACTGCCGCCAGTACACCTTTCAACCCCATCTCGCTGCGAAGTATACCGACGTTTCTGTAAAATATTTTGCCGAGAAAGTCGCGCTTTTCGTAAAAGTCGATCTGATTGGTGAAGCCGGCTACTGCTGATACGAAAGCGCGATCCCTTTCATACTGCACCGAGGAAGCCGTAACTCTATCGCCGTTTTGCCCGGCGAATGCGGCGGCACTCTCTCCCGCTTCACGCCCGAACACCACTGTCTCGAGAAGAGAGTTGCCGCCAAGCCTGTTGGCGCCGTGTATATATGCGTTGGCGCACTCTCCGGCGGCAAAAAGTCCCTCCACTTTCGTCATGTGGCGATCATCCACCTCGATACCGCCCATCGTATAATGGGCCACAGGCTTGATCGGCAAGAGATCGCGTACCGGATCGACCCCTTCGTAGAGGATCGCGAGCTTCCTCTCCTGAGGCAGGTGCTCTTCGATAAACCTCTCTCCAAGATGGCGGATATCGAGATATACCTCTTCTTCTTTTTCGAGCTGCTCCCAGATAGCAGCAGCCACCTCGTCTCTGGGCTTCAGCTCGTCGACGAAACGCTCCCCTCTCGAGTCGAGAAGATAGCCGCCCGCACCTCTGGCGCTCTCGCTGATCAATACACCGCTCCCCTTGAGTGCGGTGGGATGAAACTGTATAAACTCCATATCGCTCAGTACGGCTCCGGCTCTCATGGCCGCCGCCACCCCGTCTCCTGTAGAGGCAGAAGAGTTCGTAGTGAAACCGCGGTAGATTCCGCCGTAACCGCCGCTGGCTACGACTACGCTTTTGGCGCCTATAGCCTTCACTTCGCCGCTTCCAAGCTCTATCGCCGTCACGCCCAGCACCCGTCCATCTTCGACTATATAGTTGAGCATGAAATATTCGTCGTAAAATGTGATGCCGCGGCCCAAAGATGCGTCATAGAGAGTATGGAGCATCTTAAGTCCCGTATAGTCCTGAGCGTAGCAGGCTCTCTTGGCGCTCGCCCCGCCGAGTCTTCTTTGCGCCACCTTGCCGCCCTCTATCCGGCTAAAAGGGGTCCCCAGTCTCTCGAGCCACGCGATCGCATCGGGTCCATTTTCGCAAAGTCTGCGTATCCGCTCTTCGCTGCCGAGACCGTGGGAGGATTTGAGAGTGTCGGCTATATGCGCCTCGATGCTATCTTCTTCTGCATTGCCGAGTGCCGCGTTGATACCTCCTTGCGCCATGGATGTCTGGGAACGCGTCGGGTAGGTTTTACCCAGTACGGCAACCTTGGCGCCCGCCTCCCTTGCCGCAAGAGCGGCGCAAAGGCCGGCCCCGCCCCCGCCTATTATCAAAACATCAACCATTTGCGATCCACCTTTTTCGATTTAGGCCAATTATAGCAAGCCTCTATGCTATACTATATAAAAAAACGGATAAAGATGCATGGCCAGACTCTTTTTCTACCTTTTGCTGATCGCTTTCGCCGCAGGATGCACAGCCGACAACGGTAACGGCGGCTTCGAGACGAAGGAGGAGCCGCAAAGGCGCAGCCAATACAGAACCTTCGTAAGCGACGAGGA
>JAMONQ010000193.1 GCA_027065635.1 Campylobacterales bacterium
CGAGTCTCATCGGTTTGACGATTACCGGAAAGTCGAAGCCGATCTCTCTTTTGTCGGCGGCTTTGAGGAGTTTGAACTCCACAGTTTCGATTCCGAGGCCTTTTGCGTATAGTTTTGTAAACCATTTGTTGAAGCTTAGAACCGAAGCCTCTTTCCGCGGACCGATATACGGTATTTCATAAAAATCGAGAATCGAAGCTATGGTACCGTCCTCTCCTTCCGCTCCGTGAACGAGATTGATCACCGTGTCGAAGCCTTCGAGCTTTCTGTTTTTTAAAAGGCCCCTCTTTTCGAAACCGCCTTTTGCAAGATATAGCTTCTCATCCTTTCTGTACTCGCCGCTTCCGAAATGGTCGGACTTCATCTTTTCGACCGGTATATGGTAGAAGGTGCCGTCCGCATCGAGAAAAATCGGTGTCGGTCGGGTTTTCAGTATACTCTTCAAAGCTATTGCGCTCACTATACTTATTTCATGTTCAAAGCTGGCTCCGCCGAATAGTATTGCGAATTTCACGTCTCTCCTCTTATTGGCTCAATTTTTTCAGCGCCTCTTTTATAAGCGCCTCCGTTTCGGTTTCACTGCATGTAGCGAGAACTTTGGAGACGGCATCTTTCTTGAAACCGAGGCTCTCAAGCGCCATGGCCGCTTCGGTTTTTGCCGGGGCGACCGTTTCGTCTCCGATACCGTCCAGGCTAAAGTCTCCAAGCTCCACAAGGATTCGTCCGGCACTTTTCGGTCCGATTCCCGGTACCCTTTTGAGCATGGAGACATCCTTGCTCTGGACGATCTTTGCAAAAGATTGCGGTGTAAATGTCGAACATATCGCCATCGCCACTTTCGGCCCCACCCCGCTGATCTTTATCAGCGTATCGAACATTCTCTTTTCGTTCAGATCCAAAAAGCCGTAGAGCAGCTGGGCATCCTCTCTTACGATATGTGTCGTATGAAGCTTCACTTCCTCCTGCTTGACGGCAGCGCTGCAGTGCAAAGATACAAAGATCTCATAGACGATTCCGCCGGGAGTGAGGAGGTGAATGTGGGTCGGCTCTCTCTTCTCGACCTTTCCGCTAACCGCTATAATCAATCTTCGTCTACCTCTTTCACGGCTATTTCGTAGCTCACTTCATCTCCTTCTTCTATCTTTTTCAGATATACCTGCTGGTTTTTGTCTCCTGGTTTCGGTCTGTACTGGAGGGTGGTTTGCGGATATAGAAGATGGAACTCTATATCCGTATAATCCTTCCACTCGCCGCGGTTGACTATTTTTGCGTTTATCACCATCTCCTGGTATGCCAAAAGTTTCATCTTCACATCTTTCAGCTCCCGCCCGGTAAGAGCGATCTTGCTCTCTATCTCTGTCAACTCGTTTTCGAGTTTCTGGAACTGGCGGATTTTGGCGACAAACGCAGGTTGAGGCTTTATCCCCTTTCTGTGGGCTTCGGCGATACGTTTTTTAAGAGTGTTGACGGCACTTTCACTCTTTTGTATTATCGAGCTTTTTTGCGTTTTGAGCTCTTCGAGGTTTGCGAGCTCTTTTTTTATCTGCTCGACTCTCTCTTCGAGCGACACTATTTCATTATGATACGCCTCTATCTTCGAAGCGTCTATTATAAGCTTGTTGTTTTCACCGAGCATCTTGTTTATGACTATACCCGAGACAGCGTAGATTTTGGCGTTGGACGCAAGAAGGTCTACAAAAACCTCTATCGCCTTCGCTTCTCCGCCTATCATTTGCGAAATCTTTATCTCTTTGGCTTCGGCTATTCCGCCTTCAAGCCGTGTTATCTGCAGATCTTCGGAAGCTTTTACATATCCCCTCTGGACATTTATCCTTGCTCTTTTGGCAAAAATTTTACTTGTCTGGTGGGTCTGCCCGCCTACGACTACATCCTCGGCGGTAACTACGGCGGAAGCACCTACGTTTCCTTCGACCTTCACTTCGGTAGCTTCCACTTCCACTCCGGTTCCGATGGCATCTTTCATATAGTCGGTCTCGTTTATGTGAAGCTTCACCTCAGTCTCTACACCCGCATCTATCGAACCGGTTTTCTTGAAGCTCACTTCATTGAGCTCCATGGAGTCGTTTATATCGTATGTATTGTCTTTGAAGACGACGTAACCGCCCTTTTTCGCACGATAGACTATCCTTCTGTCATCCTCCTCCACTTCAATCAGATCGCTCACTCTGAATTCGGGCTTGAATCTCTCTTTCGGCTCCGGTACCGGTATAAACGCTCCCTGGCAGTTGCGTCCGGGCTTTCCTTGCTGCGGCTTTATATACTCTATGACCGTTTCGCCCTTTTCGACCGCCTGAATGAAGCCCCGTTTGGAGTAGTCAACTCTGTCCCCCTCCTCCCTGGCCTCGTTCTTGTTTTTATAGTGCAGAATGAGTTCGTCGTCGACAGGTTTTTGCGATGGGTAGCAGACACATATATCGAAAGTGACATCTTCGGGAAGGATATACTGATCCTGTACGAGCGCCTTGGCTATGAGGTCGTCTATCGCATTGTCGTAATTTACGTCCCACAGATTTATGAGAATACGCGAACGCAGCATCTTGGCGCGGATGAGGTTTTTTATGCGGGCTTTGAGATTTTCCGCCTTCCTGATAATGGAGCCGGCTTTTATGGTGCATACCACCCTGTTTTTCTCTTTGTTGGATCCTATATGCAGAAGCAGGTCGCTTTTCCACGGCTCCTCTTTATAGCGGAATATCTCCAGTTCATACTCCTGTTTTACCTGGAAGTCGGGGCTTAGAAGGATTTCCGGCTTGTTGAACTTATCCCACTCGCCATCCTCGACCTCTATCCACTCCTCATCTTTCTTATCCATTTTGATCAAGGTTTTAAGAGAGAGCACCCTTATATCAAGCGTATGAGAACTGATTTTATATTTCAATGCGGTATCGTGCAGCAACTGTGCGACATCGTCGGTAGTTACCACGATAGGAGTAAAAGAGGTCTCTTTGGAGCTCTCTTCACCTCTTTTGTTCTCCTTTTCACTTTTGAATACCTTGTCGAAAAAACCCATCTCTCTTCTTTCTCGATTTGATCCGACAAATCGTCGTTAAAAAAATATCTCTATATTTTAATCTATTTATAGTTAAAATATCATCAATTTTTACATGTCGACTTCAAAAGGTTGCTTTTCAATGCGTTTTCGCTCCATTTACACCAACAGTGCAGGCATTCTCGTTTCGCGAATATTCGGTTTCGTTCGCGATCTTCTGACTGCATCGGTGCTTGGAGCCAATATCTATTCAGACATCTTTTTCGTCGCCTTCAAACTTCCAAACCTGTTTAGAAGGATATTTGCCGAGGGGGCGTTTGTACAAAGCTTTCTGCCTACATTCATCGCATCCGGGCACAAAAGCCTCTTCGCCGTCGCGGTCTTGATCCGGTTTTTTCTCTTTTTGATGGGCGTATCGCTGCTCGTGACACTCTTTAGCGAGCCGATCACCAGGCTTATAGCTCTCGGCTTCAGCGACGAGGCGGTAAAAGCGGCCGCACCGCTTGTGGCCATAAACTTCTACTATCTCGACTTTATATTTGTGGTCACTTTTTTCTCCGCCTTGCTGCAGTATAAGGAGCATTTTGCTACAAGCGCATTTTCGACCGCTCTGCTCAATATCTCGATGATCACCGCTCTTCTGCTCTTCCGGCACGAAGATCCGCAAACCATAGTCTACGCTTTAAGCTTTTCGGTTCTTGTCGGCGGTGCGCTACAGCTTGCACTTCATCTGTGGATGGCCGGTCGCAAGGGCTTTTGCCGCATGCTTGGAGTGGGTTTTTTTTATCTTGGAAAGAAGAAGAGACTCGCCGAGTCGGAGATAAAACGCTTCGGACGTACCTTTTTCCCATCGGTTCTGGGAAATTCCACTGCGCAGATCTCATCGTTTATAGATACATGGCTCGCTTCCTTTCTGGTAAGCGGCTCCATCAGCTACCTTTTTTATGCCAACCGGCTCTTTCAGCTTCCTCTCGCACTATTTGCAACGGCCGCATCCGTCGCCCTCTTTCCCACAGTCAGCAAGCTGCTTAAGAGGGGGCTTGTCGAAGAGGCGAAGTCGGAGTCCAAAAGAGTCTTTTGGGCTCTTGTGGGGCTGCTTGGAGGTGCGACTGCCGTAGGAGCGGTGCTTTCCGAAGAGATCGTAAGGCTTCTTTTCGAGCGCGGAGCGTTCGATGCGGGCGATACCGAAAATACATCGGCGGTTTTGGTGATGTATCTGGCCGGTTTGTTGCCGTTCGGTCTGGCGAAACTCTTTTCTCTCTGGCTCTACGCTGAACACAGGCAGGCCGATGCGGCAAAAATCGCAGCGAAATCGCTTCTGTTCAATATAATATTTTCGCTTGCGCTGATCGGCCCCTTGCAGGCGCCCGGTCTCGCGCTTGCAAGCTCTCTCGGCGGATGGATTCTGCTCATGCTGACGCTCAAGGCGGTCGGAAGCGCGATCTTTTTGGATATAATGCGCTCAAAATATGCACCCCTTTCGCTCATGTTCATAGCGGTCTGCTCTCTTGGCGCATGGGGTATCAAGGTGTTTGTCAATGCAGATTTTTGACTCGGTACAAAAGCGCAAAGTACCCTTTGAACCAATATCCGACAACGAAGTCCGTATCTACCTGTGTGGTCCGACAGTCTATGACGATGCGCACCTGGGACATGCCAGAAGCGCTATCGTGTTCGACCTTCTAAGACGTACTATGAGAGCGCTCGGATACAAGGTCCTCTTTGCAAGAAATATCACCGATATCGACGACAAGATCATAAAAAAAGTCTTCGAAACCGGTGAGTCCATAGAGAGTCTGACTGCCGTCTACACGGAGCGGTATTTGAAGGATATGGCGGCCTTGGGAGTGGAGGATGCGGATATTTCACCCAAGGCTACCGAGTCTATGAAAAGTATAACGGATATGATCTCCAGGCTTCTTGAAAACGGCTGCGCATACCGGAGCGAAGATGGAACGATCTGGTTCGACACTTCGAAAGACAAGGAGTACTGCACTCTCTCGCACAGATGTAGCGAAGAGGATGATGCGCAGGCGCGTATAGAGCATGAGGAGGGAAAACGCCATATGCGTGATTTTGCCCTGTGGAAGGCGTGCAAGGAGCGGGATATCTGCTACGATTCGCCTTTTGGGCGAGGCAGACCGGGCTGGCATATAGAGTGCTCGGCGATGATCGACTCCTATATAGCGTACAAGGAGGGGCCATACGCCATAGATATCCACGGCGGCGGTGCCGACCTCTTCTTCCCGCACCATGAAAACGAAGCGGCCCAGACACGCTGTGCCACAAAAAGATCTCTCGCCAAATACTGGATGCATAACGGATTCGTCAATATCGACGGTGAAAAGATGAGCAAGAGCCTCGGCAACAGCTTCTATATAAAGGATGCACTCAAAATCTACGACGGCGAAGTTTTGCGTTTCTATCTTCTGGGGACCCACTACCGTGCCAGCTTCAATTTCAACGAAGAGGATCTTCTTTCGTCCAAAAAGAGGCTCGACAAGC
>JAMONQ010000194.1 GCA_027065635.1 Campylobacterales bacterium
TATGAGCTTCAAATGGGCTATGCAAACGCCTCTTTGGATCCCGACATAGAGACTCTCTACCTGATGCCGAGCCTCGAAAACGCTTTCATAAGCTCGTCGGTCGTAAGAGCCATTCTCAAACACGACGCCTCGTGCTCACACCTGCTGCCGCCTCGCGTCAATAAAATCATAGAAGAGTCGATCAAATGTATATAGCCTTCGAAGGTGTAGATACCGTCGGAAAAAGTACCCAGATAAACCGCATAGCGGAGCGTTTTGCCGACGTACTTGTTACCAGGGAGCCTGGCGGCACCCCTCTTGGTCGAAAGATAAGATCGATTCTGCTCGACGAGGGGGATGCGCTTCCAAGAAGCGAGCTACTCCTCTTTCTCGCCGATCGCGCAGAGCATACCGAACGAGTCATACGCCCAAACCTGAACAGACTGATCCTTAGCGACCGCTCCTTCATCTCCGGTATCGCCTACGCTCATGTGTACGACAACATCGAGATAGATACACTTTTGCAGCTAAACCGCTTCGCTACCAAAAACACCTTTCCTGAACTGATTGTGCTTTTTAGAATCGAAGAGGATGAACTCCACAGAAGAATGGAGCAAAAAAAGGAAGATGCGATCGAGACGAGAGGAATAGGCTATATGCTTGAAGTTCAAAAAACGATGATCGAACTGGTGGATCTTTTGAAGATCAGACACATTATCGTCGATGCGGCAGAGCCCATCGAGATATTGACAGAAAAAATATACTCATATATCAAGGATTGCTACAGATGATTCAGGCACTTCGCGGAATGAAAGATATCCTGCAACCGCAGAGCGAACGCTTTGTCCATATAGTTGAGACGGCATCCGAAATCGCCGCAAGATACGGCTACGACTACATCGAAACGCCACTGCTCGAAGAGACGGCACTTTTTAAGAGAAGTGTCGGTGAAAGCAGCGATATCGTAGGTAAAGAGATGTATCAGTTCATAGACAAGGGCGGAAACGACGTCTGCCTCAGACCGGAGGGTACCGCCGGGATCGTAAGAGCCTTCATACAGAACAAGCTTGACAAAAGAGGCGGTATTCACCGCTTCTACTATCACGGCCCCATGTTTCGTTACGAGCGCCCCCAAAAAGGTCGTCTTAGAGAGTTTCACCAGTTTGGATGTGAGAGCTTCGGCGAATCGAGTGTTTATGAAGACTTTACTATCATACTCATGATAAAAGATATATTCGATGCGCTCGGTATCGGCTACTCGATAAAGCTCAACTCGCTCGGATGCCCTGAATGTATGCCCGGTTACAGAGAGAGTCTGGTCAGACATCTCGTAGATATAAGAGACGGACTGTGCGAAGATTGTCAAAGGCGGGTAGAAACCAATCCCATCAGAGTACTCGACTGCAAAAACGGCAGCTGTAAAGAGGCTCTCGCATCTTCTCCGCTGATCGTCGAAAACCTTTGCGAAACGTGCGATGCCGACTTCAGGCGTCTTACAAAAATGCTCGACTCACACTCAATACCGTACGAACTCGACCCAAAGCTTGTAAGAGGGCTGGACTACTACACACGTACCGCCTTTGAGTTCGTAAGCGACGAAATCGGAGCGCAAAGCGCCATAGCCGGAGGCGGCAGGTACAACAGGCTTGTGGAGTTCCTCGGCGGCAAACCTACTCCGGCAGTCGGTTTCGCACTCGGCATAGAGCGGATCATGGAGCTTGTAAAACTGCCGGAAAAAGGGCGACACGGCATCTACCTCGGAGTAATGGAGGAGGAGGCTCTCGATACGATTTTAAAGATCGCCCATAATAAGCGCAAGAGCGAAAGGGTCTTTGTCGAATACTCGAAAAGATCACTCAAAGCGCACCTGAAAGCGGCAGACCGGCTCGGAGCGAGAGTTTGTGCCGTAATAGGGGAAGAGGAGCTCAAAGACTCCCTTGTCTGGATCAAGGATCTCGAAACCAAAGAGGAGAGGCGTGTTGGATTCGACCAGCTTGACTGATCCGGCAAAAACGTACGGTATCCACATCTGGAGCGAAGATAACTTCATCGTCGAAGATGGAGTGGTAAAGATCAACTACGGATCCAGGCCCTCTTTGGTAGAAATTACGAAAAAGATGCGCGAAGACGGGTATAAAGGGCCACTTTTTCTTCGTTTTCCCCACCTCGCCGCAAAAAATGTAAGAAGACTTTTTTACCATTTCGAGAGAGCCAAGAAGGAGTTTGGGTACAAAGGAAAGTTCAAAGCCGTCTTTCCACTGAAGGTGAACCAGTTCCCCGGCTTCATCATCCCCCTGATGGAAGCGACCCGGGATTTGGAATATGGCCTGGAGGCCGGCAGCAAAGGTGAGCTGATTTTGGCTATGGCCTACAACAACCTCGGCAAGCCGATTACCGTAAACGGTTTCAAGGACAGGGAGATGATAAGCATCGGCTTTCTCGCCGCCAAGATGGGCCACAATATCACACTTACCATCGAAGGGATAAACGAACTCGAACTCATAATAAAAGAGGTATCAAGGCTCGGTACCCCGGTGCCAAAGATCGGCCTTCGCATAAGACTGCATACCGGCGGTATCGGCATATGGGCCAAAAGCGGCGGCTACAGCTCAAAGTTCGGTCTGACTTCAACGGAGCTGCTGGAGGCTATGGAGCTGCTTAAAAAGCACAATCTAACCGACAGGCTCTCCATGATCCACTTTCATATAGGTTCACAGATGAATCATATCTCACCTCTGAAAAAGGCGATCAGGGAGGCCGGAAACATATATGCGGAGCTTAGAAAGCTCGGAGCGGAAAATCTGCGTGCAATCAACATCGGCGGCGGCCTCGCGGTGGAGTATAGCCAGCATGAAGGGCGATCCAGCAGAAACTACACCATAGAAGAATTTACGAACGATGTAGTCTTCCTGCTAAAGGAGATAGCACAGGCAAAGGGGGTCAGGGAACCGACCATATTTACCGAGTCGGGCAGATTCGTAGCAGCCTCTCATGCAGTACTTGTAGCCCCCGTTCTGGAGCTTTTCAGCCAGGAATACAGTGAAAAGAGTCTCCATCTAAAGGAAAAAAATCCACCTCTGGTACAGGAGCTCTATGATCTTTACCGATCCATATCCACCAAAAACGCCAGAGAGTATCTTCATGACGCACTCGACCACATGGAGTCTCTTCTGACACTTTTCGATCTGGGCTATATCGATTTGACAGACCGCGCCAACACGGAGACTCTGGTACACCTTATCATAAAAAAGGCGTTACAGCTGCTGCGTGACAAGCCCTCCAAAGAGATCAGGGATATCCTCGACAGGGTACAGGAGAGATATCTGGTAAACTTCTCCCTATTTCAGTCTCTACCGGACTACTGGGGGCTGGGACAGAGCTTTCCGGTCATGCCTCTTGACAGGCTCGACAAGCGTCCGACACGCTCAGCGAGTCTTTGGGATATCACATGCGACAGCGACGGAGAGATCGCCTTCAATATCGACAGACCCCTCTATCTTCACGATGTCGATGTCGAGAAGGAGGAGTATTTTCTCGGATTTTTCAAAGTCGGCGCATACCAGGAGGTTCTCGGAATGCGCCACAACCTCTTTACCCACCCTACCGAAGCTACCATCAGTTTCGAAGAAGATGGAAGCTACCGTATAGAAAAGATACTCGAAGCGCAAAACATACTCGACGTTCTGGACGATTTCGACTACGATACAAAAGAGATAGAGCGTCGTATCAGGCAGCAGATAGAGGAGTCCGATACGATAAAGGATGAAGAGCGCAAAGAGATACTTGGCGAGCTTTATCTTTACTTAAGCGAAAATGGTTATCTTAGAACTATAAACTTCAACGAATAGTGCCAAGGATAGATCCGGTACCTATCGAAGGAAGAGAAAAAAGAGAGAAGGAGGCAACGCGTGCCCTCACTTGTACGCCTCATTGTCGAAGATATCAACAGTATATATAGACGAGACCCTGCAATACGGTCCAGGATCGAGATATTTTTCAACTATCCCGGAGTATGGGCGATAGCCAATTACAGAATAGCACACAAGATTCATACCAAAGGATTCCCTCTGCTTGCCCGCATGTGGATGGGAATCGCACAGCTGTTTACAAATATAGACATCCATCCGGCGGCTACTATCGGCAGGCGGGTCTTCATAGACCACGGGATAGGAGTTGTCATCGGTGAAACGGCCGTAATAGGTGACGATGTGACCATCTACCAGGGCGTGACACTCGGAGGAGTCTCCCTGAACCCGGGAAAACGCCACCCTACCGTAGAAAGCGGCGTAGTGATCGGAGCCGGCGCGAAAGTACTCGGCAATATCACCATCGGGACAAATTCAAAAATCGGAGCCAACTCGGTAGTGGTGCGCTCGGTACCGCCCGAATCGACTGCCATAGGGATACCGGCGAAGGTGATAACCAGAGGGCGTGACAAGAGTCCGCTAAGCCACAACAAGCTCCCGGATATAGACAAAGAGCTCTTCGAGTACCTGCTAAAACGTGTCGCCGTCATAGAGCATATTCTGGCACCAGAGCACAAAGAGCTTCTCGAAGAGGATCAGAAACTCGACGAAATCTACGAAGCTTTCATCAAGTCCATCAAATCGTGATCTTCAGTAGACGATCCTGTCCGGATTCTCATACCACTCCCTGAAAAGCTCTCTGCACTCGGCGGACGGGGTATGTTCAAAACATATCGGATCTTCTCTCTTCGAGAGCATGATCTCGTATATCATAGAGTCGTCAAAACCGATTGCGGAGGCATCCTCTTTGGTATTGCAGTATACGACTCTTTTCAAGTGTGCCCAGTGGATCGCCGCAAAACACATTGGACAAGGCTCTGCCGTTACATAGAGTTCGCACCCCTCCAGGTGGAAAGAGCCGAGTTCTTTCGCAGCCTTCCTGATCGCGACAATCTCGGCATGGGCCGTCGGATCGTTACTCTTTACGACCATGTTGTGTCCGGTCGCAACTATTTTACCGCTCTTGACTACAACGGCTCCGAAGGGCCCGCCGTCACCAGACTCAATACCTCTTTTTGCCTCTTCAAAGGCTATCTTCATAAATTTTTCCATACAAGATTATAGCAATAGAGCTATCCTTAAACCAATATTGGATAAAATCAGAGAAAAAAAGGCCTTCCAATGCTTTCAAGTAGAATTCAGATACTATCGGAATCTCTCACGATGGCGATTACAGCTCTCGCACAACAGTTGAAAAGAGAGGGTAAAGATATCCTCGGCTTCTCGGCGGGTGAACCGGACTTCGACACTCCGCAGGTAATCAAAGATGCAGCCGTAGAGGCTATCAGAAACGGATTTACGAAATATACTCCCGTAGACGGTATTCCGGAACTAAAAGAGGCGATTGTCGCAAAACTGCAAAGAGACAACGGCTTGACTTACACCACCGATCAGGTAATAGCAAGCAACGGAGCCAAACAGTCCCTTTTCAATCTCTTTCAAGCCACTATAAATCCCGGCGACGAGGTGATAATACCGGCTCCGTACTGGGTCACATACCCTGAACTGGTCAAGTACTCCGGTGGTACTCCGGTCATCATCGATACGGATGACGAGAGCGGCTTCAAAATAACTCCAAAGCAGCTCGAGGGGGCTATCACAAAAAAGAGTAGAATGCTCATCCTCACCTCGCCATCCAATCCTACCGGCGCCGTCTACTCCAAAGAGGAGCTCGAAGCCCTCGCCGAAGTACTAAAAGATACGAACATCCTGGTAGCCAGTGACGAAATGTATGAAAAGCTCGTATACGACGGTACGACATTCACAGCCGCGGCTTCGATCAGCGAAGATATGTTCAACCGTACAGTAACCATAAACGGATTGAGCAAGTCTGTCGCTATGACCGGCTGGCGTTTCGGATACTGCGCCGCCGCCGACAGGGATCTGGTGAAGGCGATGAAAAAGCTCCAGAGCCAAAGCACTTCCAATATCTGTTCCATTACCCAGATGGCATCCATCAAAGGACTCGACGGTAGTGCCGACAAGGATATCGAGATGATGCGCCGCGCATTCGAGTCCAGATGTGAGGAGGCCGCACGTCTATTCAACGAGATAGAAGGGCTCTCAGTCATAAAGCCAAGCGGAGCATTCTACCTTTTTGTAAACCACAAAGCCGTCGAGCCAGACTCGATGAAATTTGCCAGATCGATGCTCGAGAGTGTCGGAGTAGCCGTAGTACCAGGTGCCGGATTTGGTAGTGACGGCTATTTCCGTTTCAGTTTCGCCACAGATATAGATACAATTAGAACCGGAATTGAACGAATTTCCGATTTTGTCCGATCTTACCGGGAGTAGTTTTAAAACCAGCCCAAAACAAAGAGAGAATATGGACGCTTTCTATATCGCAAGGCAGCCGGTTATAGACCGAAAAAACAGAGTCTTCGCATATGAGATTCTCTTTCGGGGCAAAAAGCCGGCTGAAGAGATCGATCGCGGCACAATCATGAGTGCGACCGCTATCAACAACCTGATAAACGTAATCGGTGTAGACGATGTGATAGGACCCCACAAGGGTATAATAAAGATAACACCGCTTTTTATCACGCGCAAACTTATCGAAGCCCTTCCCAAAGAGCGGCTGATATTCGCTCTCTTCGAAGAGGATATGAAAGATACAGAGATCCTTGGTACACTCAAAAAGTACAAGGAAGAGGGTTATACATTCGCCATCAACGACCTTCAGAATGTCTCTATTCTCGAAGAGCCCGAGATTTTCAATATCGTCTCCTATATCAAAATCGACCATGAAGCTCTCGATGACGATACTATCCGTTTAGTGGTCGATATAGCGAAAAAACGCCAAATCAGGACTATATGCTCGAAAATAGAGACACGTAAAGCCCACAAAGAGATGGAGGAGATGCTTTGTGATTTTTTTCAGGGTTTCTTCTTCAGTGAGCCGGAGGTTCTCGAAGAGCAGCCTATAAGAGCGGAAACGGGCTCGATTCTGATGCTTTGGAATCTGATTAGAAACAACGCCTCTACGGACGAACTCGTAGAAGCCTTCGAACGTGAACACGCTATCACTCTACAGCTTCTTCGCTTTATCAACTCACCTTTTTTCTCATTGAGGCAGACTGTAACGTCTATCAGGCATCTAATAACCCTGCTCGGACGAAACCAGCTCTCCCAGTGGCTTCTTGTAATGCTGTTCGCGAAAGAGAGTCAGAATGATGACGGGAACCACCCGCTCGTTTTGATGGTAATCAACAGAACGGAGCTGATGGTGGGTCTTTTGAAGCTCATCAAAAAGGATGCCTCAAAAGCTGAACACGAAACCGCATATCTGGTTGGAATACTATCTTTGATACATCTGATTTTCCGCCGTCCGCCCAGAGAGATCTTGAAACATCTGCATGTCTCCGAAGAGATCGAAACCGCACTTTTTGACGGCGACAACCTATACGGCAGACTTCTGGGAATGGTAAGAACCATAGAGAACAACGACGTAGAGGAGATGAATGCAATGCTTCAAAAATACAGCCTCTCGACAAAGGAGATCAACCTCCTTTCGCTTGAAGCGATGAAGAAGGTCAACGCCTTTGACGAGGCTCTCAAAGAGATTTCACGATAGCCTAAAGAGTCTTGCGTATATTTTTTGTCGCAGTGACCATATTTTCAAGGCTCGGTACAACCTCTTCCCACCTTCTGGTCTTTAGGCCGCAATCGGGATTGATCCACAGCTGTCTTGCAGGCAACACTTCAAGCAGCAGCCTGATCTGTTTCTCTATCTCCTCTACACTCGGAATACGGGGCGAGTGTATATCGTAGACGCCTGGACCCACCTCTTTCTCGTATCCGTGTTCCTTAAAGACTTTCAACAGGGTATTTCCGCTTCTTGCTGTCTCTATGGAGATGACATCAGCATCCATCGCTTCGATCGTATCGATGATGTCATTGAAGTCGCTGTAACACATGTGTGTATGTATCTGCGTATCTTCCGAAGCGACAGATGTAGCGATCCAGAAGCTCTCAAGAGCGAATCTCTCATACGCCGGGCGTTTCTCTTTTCGCAGCGGATATCCCTCTTTGAATGCCGCCTCGTCTACCTGTATCATTTTGATACCGCCTTTTTGCAGATCGTCAACTTCATCTCTGATCGCCAGGGCAATCTGGTAGCACGTTTCGCTTCTTGGCTGATCATCCCGTACAAACGACCAGTTCAAAATCGTAACAGGACCTGTCAGCATCCCTTTCATAGGAAGTCTGGTCAACGATGCGGCATATTGGCTCCAGAACAGGGTCATAGGTTTCGGTCTACTCACATCTCCGTAAATGATAGGAGGTTTGACACATCGGCTTCCGTAGCTTTGAACCCACCCGTTTTCACTGAATGCGACACCCTCAAGCTGCTCGCCGAAATACTCGACCATATCGTTGCGTTCAAACTCGCCGTGTACGAGAACTTCCAGTCCTATCCTCTCCTGAATCTCTACACACTCTTTTATGAATCCTTTCATCTTCTCGATATATTCGGATTCTCCTATCGAACCGTTTTTGTAGTCCCTTCTTGCGGCCCGGACTTCCTGAGTCTGCGGAAAGCTGCCTATCGTAGTCGTACAAAGAGGCGGATAGTTGAATTTTTCGTGCTGTTTGGCAATCCTTTCACTATAAGGAGCACGCTTTTTCTTCATACTGTCGATATCTTCCATACGCTTTTTGACATCCGGGTTGTGTACCAGAGCGGAGCTTCTTCTGGCTTCGTTGGCATCCCTATTTTGAGCGTACTTCAAAGCCTGCTGCGCATCGAGAGACTCTGCTCCCTCGAAAAAGAGTCCGGACAGGATAGAGAGTTCATCCAGCTTCTCTACACCGTAGGCAAGCCATGACTTTATGTCGCTGTCCATCTTTTTCTCATACTTTAGGGTATAGGGCACATGCAGCAAAGAACACGATGTCGATACGACAACCCTCTCCTTGCCTACCGCACTCGCAATTCTCTCGAGTAGCGAAACTCTCTTTTCAATATCGCTGATCCAGATGTTTCTTCCGTCTATGACGCCGGCTACGAGAACTTTGTCGCTTCTGCCTATCAGATCGAGCACCTCTTCGTTTTTCTCTCCGTGGACGAAGTCGAGTCCTATCCCCTTTACCGGAGTCTGCAGCAGTTGGCTTACAGCCTCTTTTGCATGGTCGAAATATGTAACGACATAGATATCCAGATTTTTTGCCGCATTGCAGATCTTTTCAAAAGCGTCCTTTACAAGCAACGAAAGTTCGGCGGCTCTATCTGTACAAAGGAGAGGCTCATCAACCTGAACCACGATACGATCATCGAGTGATCCAAGAGCTTGAAAAAGAGCGATATAGGCCGACAATATATCAGAATAGAGTGAAAAAGCGTCCCCCTCGGCTACATCCACTCTCCTTGCACATCCAAGAAACGTCAAAGGACCTACTATATTGATCTTCGGATCTATTCCAAGTTCCCTGGCCTCCTTGTACTCCTTTTCGATTTTGGAGATATCGACGCAGAACTCCATACCTGCGGAAAGCTCAGGTACGATATAGTGGTAGTTGGTATTGAACCATTTTGTCATCTCCATAGCTGTGTGATCGGCATCGCCCCTTGCCATGGCAAAGTATCTTTCTACCCTGTCTTCGATATCCGCAAATCTACTTGGTACAAGTCCAAGCATGTCGATCATATCGAGCACCTGGTCGTAGAGTGAAAAGTCGTTGACACTTATGGCATCTATACCTGCCTCTTTCTGATACTCCCAGTGTCTCGCTCTAAGCATTTTCGCCACATCTTCCACCTCTTCGAAGGCGGCTTCTCCTCTCCAGTATCTTTCGAGCACCTTTTTCAACTCTCTCTGTTCGCCGATTCTCGCAAAACCGGTTACCCAACTTCTGATTTTTTCAGACATATCTATCCCTTTTATACTTTTAACAATCTAACAGGCCCAAAAGGCCGACACATTCCAAATCTATGACTTGCAAGGCAGCAGTTGTGTAAAAAGCGGTGGTGCGAGTCCTGTTTTCGTTTTCCGGCAGCGGCAGACCGAACGTCTGAAGAATTTGCTAAGATGAAAGAGTAGCCAGGCGCGTCGCCTGAAGAAACAGTTGCAGTGGCACGGTTTGGAGCTGTTTTTCCCCGCTCTTTGTGTACAGGATACCAGCGGCGGCTCTTCCGGAGGATCCTCCTCCGGCTCCTCACCGTAGAGACGGTAGACGACAAAGAGACTTCTATACCTGGCGGAGACGGCATGCAGAGCTATCTGCGAATTCAAAGCCTGGATGGCCGCAAGCGTAAAGTAGCGGCCCTTAAATCCCTTTGCGACTCTCATCCTAATACCTGGCACTAACCCCTATAAAGAGTGATCGTCCAGCCGTAGCGTAACCGTCTACCTCCTGATAGAAGCGATCGAAAAGGTTTCTTACCTCTATCTCTCCAGTATAACCCTTGGCGAAGTTGTGCCTTAGAGAGAGATTCGTTACATTGTATTTGCCGGTTTGAACATTTTTTGCGGCATCGTCGAAACGCTCACCGACATAGTAGCCGTTGATATTGACGGTATGCTTTTCGGTCGGAAACCAGGTAAAGGAGTAGTTGAGCGTATCCGAAGCGCGTCTTGCAAGATCCTCTCCGGAAGCGTTTTGAGCCTTTATCAGATAAGTATATCCGATATCGTAGGATACCTCGTCAAACATCGCTCCCGAATATGAGAACTCGACTCCTTCGAACTTCGACTCTCCAGGGACGTTGTAGTATCGAAACGTCGTATAGTTGTAGTCAATCAGATCTTCGACTTTTTGAGTGTAGTAAAGAACCTTCATGCCGCCGTATTGCAGACCGATATCGAATCCTCTGCTCTTTTCAGGTTTCAAGTCGGCATTACCGACCCAGCTGTCATAGAGCCTGTATAGTGTCGGTACATTGTATCCGGTAGAGTAGTTTGCAAGAACGCTCAAATCATCCACTACTCTCTGTTTGAGTCCGGCTTTATAGGTGAGCTTGTTGTCGAATGAAGTATAGTTGTCGTACCTTAGAGTCTCCGTCACCACGGTATCGCCGCCAAAGAGCGAGTTGTAGTTGGTAGCGAAAACATAGCGGTTGGCATAGCTTCTGCCTAGATTCGCACCGGCGGAGAGTCCCTGGTGAAAACTCTGGTAACCGGCTCCTGCCTGTAAAAATCCGGTTTTCAAGTAGTCGAATCTATCAATCACTCCAGCCTCTTTTACATGGCCGCTATACCCGCCGTACTGGCTTCTGTTGAAGGTGGATACCTTGTAAAAGAGCTGCGCCTCGTTGGAGCCGTCCTTTCTTATGTAAGCACTCTTGTAGAATCGTTCTCTGATCTTGTTTACAGTAAATGGACCGTCAGGCGCATCGACTGTCTGACCGGTTGCAAAATCTATGGAGTCATAGTGTACGGTAGCGTCGATAGCGTAGAGCGACCCCTCTACTCTATCGTTTGGAGAAAGATCATACCCGATTGCGACCTGGTAGGTTCTGTTTGTATATGGATCCTCTTCATAACCCAGGTCATCGCCTCTACTTCCATAAAGAGGCGATTGCGATCCCGGTTCGGCGGCTGAAAAACCTCTGGTCTGAAAAGAAGAGAGGGCTAGATTGTAATCGAAAGCACCTGCCTTTTGTGAAAGGGAGAGTGAGAAGTCTCGTGAATCGTATGTACCGAGATTGAAGCTGTAAGAGAGGCTCTTCCCTTCGGCTTTTTTGGTAACTATATTGATGACACCGGCACTGGCGTCCGCACCCCATATACCGCTTTGCGGACCTTTTACTACCTCTATCCTGGCTACGTTGTCGAGCCTGAAGTGCTCTATCTGCGCACCGTTTAGACCAGTTACGTCGTTGGCACGAACACCGTCCATAAGCACCAGGACATTGTCCGGTCTCAATCCTCTAAGATATATTGAAGTTGGCTGCCCGTAGCCGCCGTTTGAAGTGAAGGAGATTCCGGGGACGGATGCGAGCGCATCTTTTAGGGTTTTATAACCTCTTTCCCGAATCTCTTCAGCGGTGATGACCGTCAGATCCTCGGTCACATCCTCCTCTTCCTGTTCCGTATTTGCAGCCGATACTACGATCTTTTGCAGCTGTACCACCTCACTGTTTTGTGCGTGTATCTGCACCGAACCGACAGTGGCGGCGATAGCTGCAAGCGTAAAGTATCTGCCTTTGAAACCTTTGGCAAATCTCATTGCGATCCTTTATAAACCATTGACTAAGATCGCAATTGTAGCAGATTTTTTTTTAAAGCTCTTTTTTCGCTTCCTGAAGAGCCTCTATGACCTGATCCAGGTTTTCAGCCGGGATATGCACTTTCCAGTCCGGCTCTTCGCTCGTTTTGCTCAGCCAGATACCGAGACTCACCACCGGTGAGGAGCCCTTGCCGTACGGCTCGGTCAATGTAGCAACTGTGATAGCGCCGTTATCGGAGCTTGCAAGGGGAATCTCTTTTATTAACTGTGCCTCTTTCATCGTTTTAACCTCTCCTGTTGAAGTTTTGAACTATAGCCGTTTGTCAGCTTCGTCATTATATCACTTTTTCTTTTCCAAAAGCCTTGAAAGCAGAGCGTTGAGTTTAAGCCACCGCTTGTGTTCCATAAGCGGAAAACCGGCATATACTCTGCCTCCCTCAATCGACTTGGTAACACCTCCCCTTGCCGCTATGGTGGCAAACGCTCCGATCTCCAGATGACCGGCGGTACCGCTTTGGCCTCCCATGACTACATTGCGCCCGAGCTTCGTAGAACCGGACAGGCCGACCTGCCCGGTTATTAGTGAATGTTCTCCGATTTCGCAGTTGTGGGCTATGTGGACGAGGTTGTCTATCTTCGTTCCCTCCTTTATAAGGGTGGAGTCGAGCGTACCTCTGTCTATGGCGCAGTTTGCGCCGATCTCTACACTGTCCTCAACTACCACATTGCCGAGCTGATAGAGTTTTACATGTCTTCCCTCTTTTGTATGGGCAAAGCCGTATCCGTCGCTTCCTATTACGGTACCGGCATGTATTATGCAGCTTTTTCCTACGATACAGCCGTGATAAATCGTAACGTTGGGGTAGATGAGGGTATTGTCACCGATCTTCACATCGTCACCTATGTAGCAGCCCGGCATTATCGTCACACCCTCTCCTATGACGACATCTTTTCCGAAAGCGACACCTTCGGCTACATTGCTTCCCTCTCCTATCAGAGGTTCTTTTCCTTCTCTTTTCATAGGTACGGGAGCGAAGATCTCACTGGCCATCGCCAGCTTCAGATAGGGTTCGTCATCGACAAGAGCTATACTCCCTTCCGGTACGGCATCTGCATAGCGCGGAGCGACCAGTACGGCTGCCGCTTTAGTATCGGCCAACTCTTTTATATATTTGGGATTATCGAGAAAAGTGAGTTCATCGCACTTTGCGCCTTTGAGTGTTCCGATCCCGGTTATCTCGCGATCCTCCCCCTCAAACTCTATACCGAGCGACTCGGCAAGCCTGGATAGCCTCATTCGCGCTCCATGGCTACCACGCCGCCTCTTACAATCTCGACCGGATGGAAACGCTGGGCAGCCTCTATGAAGTGTCTTACACGCTTTGGCTCGTCCGCTACCATCGTGATGATATGCTGACTGCTGACATTCGCTATTCCGCCGTTGTAGGCTTCACATAGAGCCTGGATATTGGATAGCGACTCGTTTATTGGAAACTTCATCATCACCATCTCCTTTTCGATCATCTCCTCGTGCTCGATCACTTTAAAGGTAGGGATGAGTTTGTGCAGCTGCTTGATTATCTGCTCGATGACTCTTACGTTTCCTCTCGTCTCTATGGTAAGACGCGACATATCGCTATCCGGGATCGGGGCTACGGTCAACGTCTCTATATTGTAACCGCGTGCGGCAAAGAGGCCGGTAATTCGCGCCAGTACGCTATGCTCGTTTTGGACGACAACCGAAATGATTCTTCTTTCAACTTTCATGATCAATCCTTGAATTCCAGCATCATATTGTATAGCGTTCCGCCGCTCGGCACCATCGGCAGTACATTCTCGTTGCGATCCACTATGACGTCTATCATGGCGACGACACCCTTTTCAACCGCATCTTTCAAAGCTTCGTCGAACTCGTCTTTGGTCTCGACCCTGTATCCGACTCCTCCGCAAGCCTCCGCCAGACGTACGAAATCGGGCTGGAAACTCAAGTCCGTTTCGGCATATCTCTTCTCGTAGAAGAATGTCTGCCACTGCCGTACCATACCGAGATAGTGGTTGTTCAAAATGATATTGATTACAGGCAGACGGCTCTCCACCGCCGTTACCAACTCCTGTATATTCATCAAAATAGAGCCGTCGCCCGTGAAATTGACACTGACCTTGTCGGGCCTCGCCCTCTTGACTCCCATTGCGGCCGGGAAACCGAACCCCATGGTACCAAGCCCTCCGCTTGTGACAAACTGCCTCGGAAACGAGAAGGGATAAAACTGTGCCGTCCACATCTGGTGCTGTCCCACATCGGTGCTTATGACAGCATCCTCGCCGAGAAGCTCTCCTACACGTTCGATTACCCACTGCGGCTTTATCACCTTTTCGGAATCCTCGTATTTGAGAGGATGTATCTCGTTGTAGCGCTTCAATATATCGCGCCACGGCTGGTATCTGTCGGGATCGACATGCTCTTTCACCTTCGGTATCATAACCTCCAGCACCTCTTTCAGATCCCCCACTATCGGGTAATCTACATCGACCAGCTTTCCTATGCTGCTCGGATCTATATCGACGTGTATTATCTTCGCATGTTTGGCGAACTCGGAAAGTTTTCCTGTGACCCTGTCATCGAACCTCGGTCCGAGAGCTATCATGAGATCGGCTTCACTCATGGCCATATTGGCCTGATAGGTTCCGTGCATTCCGACCATACCGAGCAGCATCGGATCGTCATGCCTTAGAGTTCCTCTGGCCATAAGCGTCTCGACCGCCGGAATCTGTGTAGCATTTACAAACTCTCTTACAAGATCCGCGCTTCCTGAATGGATGATTCCTCCGCCAAGATAGAAGACAGGCCGTTTCGCACTGCATATCGCCTCAGCGGCCTTTTTTATCTGTCGTACGTTTCCTTTCGTGGTCGGTCTGTAAGTCGGCAGATCGACATGTGTCGGGTAGTCGAATTTGGCGAGTTCAGCCGTTACATCCTTGGGAATATCTATATGAACCGGCCCGGGTCTGCCGCTGCTGGCGAGATAGAAAGCCTCCTTCAAAATCCGCGGGAGCTCTTTCGCGCTGCGTACCAGATAGTTGTGCTTGGTACAGGAGCGGCTTATTCCTGTGGCATCTATCTCCTGAAAAGCGTCCGTCCCTATGAGTGTAATCGGAACCTGTCCGCTAATGACAACGAGCGGAATGGAGTCCATATAGGCGGTAGCGAGCCCTGTGACGGCATTGGTAAAACCCGGCCCGCTGGTGACAAACGCCACCCCTACCTTCCCGGTGGCACGTGCATACCCTTCGGCGGCGTGTACTGCGGCCTGCTCGTGGCGAGTCAGAATATGTCTGAAGTCACTCTGTTTGTAAAGTTCGTCATATACGTTCATGATGGCTCCGCCGGGGTAGCCGAAAACCGTATCGACTCCCTCCAGCTTCATAGCTTCTATCACCATCTGTGCGCCGGTCATCTCCATGGCCGTATCTCCTAAGGTTAGAAATTTGCCGATTATAGCCAAAAACAGGTTAACAAAATATTTCCCCAAAAACTATGCGCTGCCATTCAACAACCCTTTACAGGCTGCAATAGCCACACCTTCTCGAAGTCCGTCGTCAATGACAACACTTTCATCGAACCCGAGAATCGAAAAAAGCTCTTCAAAGATCAATACCCCGGCCGCTATTAGATCCTCGCGTCCCACTCCTACCAATCTTTGCCTCGACTCCCTGTCCAGGCCCATGAGTCTGTCCAGCTGGATCTTTAGATCATCCTTGTTCAACACCGTCCCGTTGATCCGGCCGGCATCGTATGTCTCATAATTCATACCGAGTTTCATGGCTGCTATTGTGGTGGGGGTTCCGGCAGTCGATACGAAAAGCTCCGGCTTCGCCCCGTTTTTTCTCGTATCCGCTACAAACTGCACCATATCTTTCATGAGTCCGGGCAACTCTTCGGATATTCTGTCGAGTGATTTGTACTTTTGCGCGACCGTAACGATCCCGACCGGAAAACTTCGGCTTCTTATCTCTTCGGACTCGACGAAGATTATTTCCGTGGAGCCGCCACCTATATCGACGAGCACGAATCTCTCGCTCGCCATCGAGACTCTTTCAAGGCGATGCTTTACCGCGATGGAGGTATAGAAGGCCTCCTCTTCGCCGGAGATTACCCGGAAAGCTATACCGCACCCGCTCTCGATCCGTCCAAGTACCTCATCCCTGTTCGATGCGATCCTCAAAGCTTCGGTAGTCACCGCTACGACAGGAGCTTTAAAGTCGAGCCTCTCTTTTGCCTCATTCAAAGCCCCTACTATCCTCTCGACCGCGGCTTCGCTTATCTTTCCGCTCTCATGCAGAGCATCCGCGGTCGCCACTATCTTTTCATACACTCCGGACGGTTCGAGTCTGGCACAATCCATCTGCACGACACGGACGGTATTTGAGCCGAGATCTATCGCGATCATTCCGATTCCGAAATTCTATCGGGCAACGAAGCGATATCTATGCCGGCGACATCTTTCGGCGGCTCTTCACCAAACTTTTCACGCACTCCGCGCTCCAAAAGCCACGACTCCATCTCGTCGTCCATACCGAAGAGTCCGATATAGCGCCTGACCGCTTCTTCGAAACCGCTCTCGCCATTTTCGTACAGATCCTCTATCTGCTCGAGGTAAGCCTGTTTTATCAGACTCACCATCTTGGGCCGCTTCTGCGAAAAAGAGAAGAACGGAGAAAATATCCTCTTCAACTCGGCCACATCACCTTTTGAGGCGGCATGCTCCGCTCTTGCGACAGCCTTGTACCAGACCTCTTCGAGATTCTGTACTATCTTTGTCTCTTCCAGTTCAGGATGTAGCTCGACCATCTTGTATATGGCGGCATACTTCTTTTCGGCGAAGTATCGCATAGCCGATGCGTAAAGATTGGCCCTCTCCAGCAACTCCCTGGCCTCCTCCTTCATATCCGGAAACTCCATCAGCTGGGACGCAAGACGGGCAGCTTCGGCATAGTTTCCGCTCTCGAGCGCTTCGTTGCCCTTTCTGGCTATCGCCTCACCCACCTTTTCTATCTTTCTGTACTCTTCGAGCTCCATGATGGCAGGGTAGCGCTTCGCCAGCTCTATCGCTCCTTTGAAATCACGCTTGCTTACAAGCTTCATAAAGAGCTTGTAAATCTCCTTTTCATTCAATAAGGACTGGATAAGAGCGCTTTTACCCGAAATACCGCGAAACGGTTTGAGCAGCTCTTTGACCTTCTCTTCGCCTCCGTTTTGCAAAATAATCTTTTTTGCACGCGAAAAGAGGCTCTTCCACTCCTCCTCCATCGTTTCGTAAAATCTGTTCTGCTTCAGCATCGGATACTTCGCCGCCATCGAGTAGGCCAACTGATACTTCTTTCCCTGTACGGCGGCTTTGAATCTGGAAAACTCCGCAAAGTCGTTTATAAGCTGCTGAACCATCAGACGCTTTGAAGCCTCGACGCAAAACGGCTCCATTACCCTCTTGGCCTCCTCCTTTTTTCCGAGCTCGAGCAGGGACATCGCCCTGGAAAAGTTTTCGTTCCACAAGGCCTCGAGCTCGATATAGGCGTCACTGTATCGTAAAAGAGGGTTCTCTTCCGCAAGCCTGTAGGCTGAAGCGAGATCGCCGGCATCTATGAGCTCTTTCATCTTTTCGCTCTCTTTAAGAGGAGAGTTGAACGTAACCTCGCCGTCCGACATACCTACTACCAGATAGTTACCCTCTGCTACATAGCATAACTTTCTGACCGGCTTGACGTAGCTTAGATAACGAAGCGCCACAAGCTCGTAACTGTTCAGATCATACAGCGAGACCGCTCCGCTTTTGTCGGCGGCGAACAAAAAACGCTCATCGGGAGTGACGCAGATTGTAGTCACCTCGTCGAGCATTTTCTTGAGCCTTTTTATAACTTTCGATCCAAAGTAGTCCCACACGACTATCTCTCCATCCTTGTCGGCCGCTACAAGACGGTGGCCGCCTATAAAAATAAGCTCCGTAATCGCTTTTGAGTGGCCGGTAAGTCTAAAGCTGTGTGAAAGCGAAGAGAGGTTGGTTACCATGATGCGTCTGTCAAAACTTCCGGTGGCTATCCACTGGCCGTTACCGCTGAAAGCTATTGATGTCACGAAGTCCGAGTGATGAGGCAAGGAGGCGACCATCCGTCCGGTAGAGAGGTTCCACAAAAAGGTCTTTCCGTCCTGACCGCCCGTTGCAAGATACTTATGCTTTCCGCTTATACAGATACTCTCCACATCTCCTTCGTGACGTTTGAAGCGGTAAAGAAGTCTCTTGCCGAGTCCGTCGAAGACGGCAACTCCCTCCTTTTCGATACAAAATGCCGCATATCTGCCGTCGGAAGAGATATCCGCTCCGTGAAGAAGCTTATCGTTTTGCGGAAGAGAGGTTTTGAAACCATCTACGAGTGTAACAGGATTGAGGGAAAAGAGTCGCAGGGCGTTGGAACTGTCCATTATTGCGACTCTCCTGCCGGCAATTGACTTTATGGCCGTTATAGAGTGCCTAAACTGCAGCCGTTTCTCTATTATCATAACTTACCTTCCACTTTCACGCTTCCGCTCTCAATGCTTCTCTTCGAATCTGAAGTCGTGCTCTTCAAGCATCTTTTTTATGAGCTCCTGGTGCTCTTTGCCTTTCGTTTCGAGAGCTATCGATACATAGGCATCCCCGAACTTCAAATCGAGCGACGTGCGGTCGTATCCGATCTGAACGATATTGGCCTGCGCCTCTTTTAGAATCTGTGTCAAAAGCATGAGACTGCCAGGCTTGTCCACCAGTGTAACCACCAGTTTCATCTTTCTGTAGGATTTGAGCAATCCCTTCTCGATTATGACAGAAAGCATCGTTACATCGATATTGCCGCCGCTTAAAAGAGAGACGATTTTCGAGCCAGCCGGAAGATCGAGCTTGTCGTGAATCAGGGCCGCCACCCCTACCGCACCGGCCCCTTCCACTACGAGCTTCTGTTTTTCAAGAAGATACAAAATGGCGTTCGCAATCTCCTCGTCATCGACGAGAATGATATCGTCTACATACTTCAAAATATACTCTAACGTCTTTTCGGAAGTGTCTCTTACCGCTATACCGTCGGCAATGGTACGCACCTTTAGCGTATCGATCTGCCTCTTCGCATCGAACGAGAGCTTCATGGCCGGAGCCCCTGCCGCCGCCACTCCGACGACTCTGGTTCGAGGAGAGAGAGCCTTTATGGCCACACCGATTCCGCTGATAAGCCCTCCTCCGCCTACCGGCACCAATACCGCATCAGGCGCTTCGCAGTGTTCGAGTATCTCCAGTGCGATGGTTCCCTGTCCGGCTATCACTTCATCGTCGGCAAACGGATGTACGAATATCCGTCCCATCCTCCTGGCATAATCGACGGCATACGCATAGGCTTCGTCATAGTTGGTCCCGTGAAGAACAACATCCGCTCCGTATGACTTGACACCGTCAATCTTGGTAAGCGGTGTCGTCTCCGGCATCACGATCGTAGCCGATATAGAGAAGTAGTTGGCAGCCAGAGCCACTCCCTGCGCATGGTTTCCGGCACTCGCGGCCACGACACCCCTCTCTCGCTCCTGCTCGCTCAAAGACGCTATCTTGTTGAAAGCTCCCCTTATCTTGAAAGATCCGGTATTTTGTAGATTCTCTTTTTTGAGGTATACCTTGTATCCGGTCGCTTCGCTAAGCTTCGGAGCGTAGGAGAAGGGAGTCTTTACGGCTACCTTCAGCACCTCACGGTGCGCTCGTTGGATGTCGGTGAGCGTTATCATGAAAGGTTCCTGTGATCCACCATGGCACACCGGCTCTGAACCACCTTCATACCGTTCTCTTTAGCCAAAGCGGCCGCTTCGTTGTTGACTATGCCGGCCTGCATCCAGACCACTTTCACGTCACCTCTTTTTATGCAGGCATCCACCACCGCTCCAACGGCTGCCGATTTCCTGAAGATATCTACCATATCCACACGATCCGGAATCTCTCTCAGGCTTCTGTATACCTTTTCGCCGAGTATCTCATCCTCTTTCGGATACACGGGAATTATTTTATAGCCGACCTCTTTCAGATAGCTGGCTACCCGATGGCTCGCCTTCGAAGGATCCGGAGAGAGTCCTATGACGGCAATCGTCTCCACCTCGTCGAAAATCTCTCTTATCTCGTCTTCTGCGGCATTTATCGTGGGAAATTCACACTCCATAAAAAAGCCTTTTGATTTTTTTTACAGAGTATAACAAACCGGCCCTTAGATTATCGGGCCATGCGCGGTTTTTGACCATCCGACCTGTGTGATTTTTGTCTCTACGGCGAAAATATCCTCAATACCCCAAAGCTCCAAGCAGAGAGTAGACACTGAATGCGGCCAGCCATGCCAGTACGTTAGGATATACCAGATAAAATCCTCTCCACGCCCACTGCGGCACTTCGGCCCAGAATGTACTCATGGCGGCTATACATGGCGAGTAGATCATGATAATGACTATCAGCGCTATCGCAGCTTTGAAAGATATGTTTTCTCTTAGTCTCTCTATGAGAGTATTGCTGCGCTCGTTGGCATCCGAGACCGCATACAGCGTAGCCAGTGTCGAGACGACCACCTCTTTTGCGGCAAGACCTGTGATGGTGGCTACTGAAACCCTCCAGTCAAATCCGAGCGGCTCGAATACCGGCTCTATAGCCTTTCCTATCCTTCCAAGATAGCTGCTTTCGAGCTCTTTGGCGGCAAGTTCGCTCTGAAGTCTGCTCTTTTCACCCTCGTCACTTACAGCCTCTATCTTCGTTTCGTAACTGTCGACGAGCTGCGTATCCTGCGGATAGGAGCTCAAAAACCAGACGATCATGGAAGCGCCGGCTATGAATGTACCCGCCTTTTTCAAAAAGAGCTTCGCCTTTATCCATAGCTCTACGCCCAGAGCCTTCAGCGAAGGGAACCTGTAAGGAGGCATCTCCATGACAAACGGCTCCGGTTCCCCCTTGAAAAGTACCGTTCTCAAGATTTTCGCCACGATAAGACCGAGTATCGCACCGCTTATATATATGATAAAGAGGATATTGCCGGCATGCGAAGTCGGAAAAAAAGCGCCTATGAGCAGTACATATACGGGAAGGCGCGCCGAACAGCTCATAAATCCCAAAACGAGCATCGTGATTATACGATCCTTCGGATTCTTCAGTGTCCGGGCCGCCATATATGCAGGAACGGTACACCCGAAACCGCTTACAAGAGGGATAAAAGCCTTTCCCTGGAGTCCGAACTTCTTCATGAATCCGTCCAGCAAAAAAGCGGCTCTTGCCATATACCCGGTCTGCTCCAGAAGGTTGATCCCCAAAAACAGTATCAGAATATTCGGCAAGAACATTATCACGGAACCTACAGCCGGTACAATACCGTCAGCCAGTACCGATTGAATCGCACCGTCGGGCAATACGGCCTTTATCGTATTGGAGATCTCGGTAAAAGCTGCATCGATCCAGTCCATAGGAATCGATCCGACTTCGAAAGTGATCTGAAAAAGAAGCCACATGAAAAAGAGAAAGATAGGCAGCCCCAGAACCGGATGTATCAGCAGCCTGTCCAGCCTGTCCGTAAGAGTAACCTTTTTTGGAGGTTTTTTCAGCGCTTTCAAAACGAGCGCTTTGGAGAGCGCATAGCGTTCGTCGCTTAGAATATCGCTTGTTGACTCTTCGTCGAACTCCAGCTCCAGCTCCCTGTATATCTGCCCGAGCAGTTCATGCAGCTCGATGAAAATGGGCAGATCATGTATCACTCTATATATATCCTCATCCCTATCGAGCAATCTTATAGCGATAAAGCGCGCCTCGTCAGGATCTTTGAAGTGGGGGGATTTGTGAAGTACTTTTACGAGTTTTCCTATCTGCTCCTCGATCCTTTCATCGTAGAATAGTTTGTTTTTCGGCTTCGGTTTGGCATGAACCTCCAAAATCCTGTCTACGATCTCGTCCACACCCCTGTGCTCTTTGGCGGAAGTGAGAATAACCGGAATTCCGAGCAGCTCTTCGAGTCTCTCTCTATCTACCGCACCGCCTTGTTTCTCCACCTCGTCGATCATATTGACCACG
>JAMONQ010000195.1 GCA_027065635.1 Campylobacterales bacterium
GTTCTGGACTTCTGCCCCTTGTTACCGCGGGTAGCGGTCTTTCCCATTCCGCTTCCCTGTCCTCGACCCACACGCTTGGAAACTTTGGTACTGCCTTGCGCCTTGGTTAGATTGTGAAGTGACATCTCTTATCCTTTGATCCGGCTTAGTGCTTCAACAGTGGCACGAACGAGATTGTTCGGGTTGTTGGAGCCGAGTGATTTTGTCAGGATATCTTTGATCCCAGCGAGCTCTATCACCGGTCTCGCCGCACCACCGGCAATGACACCCGTACCTTCACTGGCCGGCTTCAGCACTATTTTGCTGGAGTTGTACTTGTGTTCGATATCGTGAGCGATAGTCGAACCTTTTATGTTAACCTTGACCAGGTTTTTGAACGCTTCGTCGATACCTTTTCTGATGGCATCAGGAACCTCTTTGGCTTTACCCATACCGAAGCCGACGGTTCCGTTGCGATCACCTACGACGACCAGAGCCGTGAAACGGAATCTGCGTCCACCCTTGACGACCTTGGTTACACGGCCTATATTGACGATTACCTCTTCAAAATCTTCTCGATTTATATTTTCCATTATCCTACCCTTTAGACCTGTATTCCGTTTTCTCGCAATGCCTCGGCAAATGTTGCGATGACGCCGTGGTAGATATACCCGTTTCGGTCAAATACTGCCTTTTCGATACCTTTTGCTTTCATTGCCGACGCAATCTCTTCGGCAACTTTCACTGCCGCCTCTTTGTTGGCTTTGAGTCCCATCTTGCGTCCGTCCGCGGCCGCAAGAGTCATACCTGCTGCATCATCGATTGCCTGGGCGTAGATGTGCTTGTTTGAGCGGAACACGGTAACACGCGGCTTGTCGGCTGTACCGAAAATCTTGCCGCGAACTCGGGCTTTACGCTTTGCACGCTGCATATTTTTCTTTATGAGTAGTGTTCTATTCATCTTTCAACCCTTATTTACCAGTTTTACCGGCTTTGCGGAGAATGACTTCATCCACATACTTGACACCCTTGCCCTTGTAAGGCTCAGGCGGTCTGAACGCTCGTATCTCTGCGGCAACCTGTCCCACTTTTTGCTTGTCCTGCCCCTTGACAGAGACAATGTTCTTTTCTACGGCAATCTCTATTCCTTCCGGAATCTCGTAGTTTATCGGATGGGAAAAGCCCAGCTGAAGCTCAAGAACCTTTCCTTTTACCGCGGCACGATAACCGACACCGTTGATCTCGAGTCTCTTCTCGAAACCCTGTGTCAATCCTGTGATAATGTTTTGTGTCAGCGCCCTGTAGGTTCCCCAGAATGCGCTGCTCGCCTTATCTTCACCTTTTCGGTGGAAAATGATCTTGTTGTCGGCTATCTCGATATCGACCCGGCCGTGAGTTTCAAGACGCTTGGTATCCTTTCCCTTGGAAACGACAACTTCTGTACCCTCGACCTTCACTTCGATACCGGCCGGGATATCAATCGGTTTCTTTCCTATTCGTGACATACTGCTTTCCTTACCAGATACTGCACAGAACTTCGCCGCCGATTCCGCGCTTGTACGCTTCATCGTTCGGCAAAACACCCTGTGATGTGCTTACTATGATCGTTCCGTAACCGTTTTTGAAGCGCTTGATCGCCTCTTTGCCCTGATAGACACGACGGCCCGGCTTCGAGATACGTTTTACCTCGTTGATAACGCTGTTACCGTTCTCATCATACTTCAATACTACATTGATACTCTTTTTTCCATCGTTTTCTACTACTTTGTAGCTCTCGATGTAACCCTTTTCCTGCAATATTTTCATAATCGCTTCAACAATTTTCGAATAAAGAAGCGTAGTCACTTCCAGTCTTCGCATTGATGCGTTTCTAATGCGTGTCAATGAATCTGCAATTAGATCGTTCACCATTGCTATCTCCTTACCAGCTCGATTTTTTGACGCCAGGAAGAAGACCTTCGCTAGCCATTTTACGCAGGCAGATTCGGCATATACCGAAGTCCCTGTATACTGAGTGCGGTCGGCCGCAGATGCTGCAGCGCGTGTAGGCACGAACTTTGAATTTCGGTTTTCGCTTCTGCTTGGCAATCATAGATTTCTTAGCCATTTTGTCGTCCTTTTGCAAAAGGCATACCGAGCTTTTCAAGAAGCGCGAATGCCGCTTTGTCATTGTCGGTAGTGGTTACGATTGTAATATTCATACCGTGTGTCTTGATAATGTTGTCATACTCCACTTCGGGAAACATCAGTTGCTCGTCCAGACCGAAGTTGTAGTTACCGTGTCCGTCGAATCCGTTTCTGGAGACTCCGCGGAAGTCTTTGACTCTCGGCAGAGCGATCGATATCAGTTTGTCGAGAAAATTGTACATCATCTTTCCGCGAAGTGTGACTTTTACACCTACGGGCATTCCTTCTCGCACCTTGAATCCAGCGACCGACTTTCTGGCCGGGACGATGACCGCCTTTTGGCCTGCGATGAGCGTGATAGTGTCGGCGATATTCTGTACGACCTTGGTATCTTTTGCGTCACTGCCGCAGCCCACGCTGATCACAATCTTTTCAAGCGCAGGAATCAGCATCGGGTTTTCGATACCGAGTTCTTCTTTCAGCAGAGGTTTCAGCTCTTTATATTTCTCTTGTAGTCTTAGCATTTCATGCACCTTCCACTTTGCGTACGTTGGAGATATGTATCGGCATCTCCTTGTTTACAAATCCGCCTTCAGGGTTCTTTTCTGTAGGCTTGACAGCTTTTTTCGCCACTTTGCAACCGGCTACGATTACGGAGTCTTTGGCAGGAATCACGCGCAGCACTTCCGCTCTTTTACCCTTGTCGTCTCCGGCGATGATTTCGACGGTGTCGCCCTTCTTGATCTTGAACTTCTTGGCCATCACAGCACCTCCGGAGCGAGGGATACTATCTTCATGAAGTTTGCATATCGCACTTCACGGCTTACCGGTCCGAAAATCCTCGTACCGATGGGCTCTTTCTTGGAGTCAAGTATAACGGCTGCGTTGTCGTCGAATCTGATAAGTGATCCGTTTTCTCTCTGGATCTCCTTTTTTGTACGAACGACGACCGCTTTTACTACCTGGCCCTTTTTGACTTTTCCGTTTGGCAGCGCCTTTTTCACAGATGCGACGATGACGTCGCCGACACTGGCGTATCTTCTTTTGCTGCCGCCGAGAACCTTGATACACATGATCTCTTTGGCTCCGCTGTTATCTGCAACATTGAGTCTTGTAAAACTTTGAATCATGATCCGACTCCTGAGCTGACTATCTCTTTAAGGCGAAACGATTTGGTTTTCGAAATCGGCCTGCACTCGATAGCCGTTACCGTATCGCCAACTTTGGTTTCATTTCTCTCATCGTGTATGAGGTACTTTTTAAATCGCTTGACCGTCTTGTGATAGCGCGGATGCATTACGCGGCGCTCCACAAGTACAGTTGCGGTTTTGTCTCCCGCTTTTTTGATCACGGTTCCTTGAATAATACGTTTATGAGACGCCATTTGTAAATCCTTATGCATTCTTCTGCGCGCTGATGGCGGTTTTGATGCGTGCGATATCTTTACGAACCGCCCGAATCTCATTCGGATTCGTTAGCTGCATCGTCTTTAGTTTGAGTTTCAGCTCAAACAGCTCCATCTTCTTCTCTTTAAGCAATCCTTCAAGCTCCTGAAGGCTCTTCTCTTGAATTTCAGTATATTTCATTGCTCGCCTCTTGAGTTACGATTTTTGTCTTGAAAGGAAGTTTGTGCATTGCAAGCGTCAGCGCTTCGCGTGCCAGTTTCTCTTCGACACCCGCCATTTCATAAATGATACGGCCGGGCTTGATATTCATAACCCACTTGTCGACCGCGCCTTTACCTTTACCCATCCTTGTCTCCAGCGGCTTGGCTGTAAGAGGTTTGTCAGGGAATACACGTATCCATACTTTACCGGTACGCTTGACATGGCGCGTCATCGCGACACGGGCCGCTTCAATCTGACGGCTGTCGATACGTCCCGCTTCCGTAGCCTTTATACCGATATTTCCGAATGCAAGCTGGTTGCCGCGATATGCTTTACCACGGTTTCTGCCTTTTTGCTGTTTTCTATACTTGGTTCTTTTTGGCATCAACATCATTAACTCCTTGTACGACGCGGTGCACGACGTCCGCGCTTCTCTTCGGCCGGCTCAGGCTGAATACCCTTTTGGAGTACTTCTCCCTTGAATATCCATACCTTTACACCGATGATTCCGTATGTTGTATATGCCTGCGCGAATCCGTAATCGATCTTGGCTCTAAGCGTATGAAGCGGCACTCGACCTTCAAGGTACCACTCCGTACGTGCCATTTCCGCACCGCCGAGTCGTCCTGCTACCTGGACTTTGATACCCTTGGCTCCGGCTTTCTGTGCAGCCTGGATAACCTTTTTCATAGCTCTTCTGAATGCTACACGTCGCTCGAGCTGAGTAGCGATATTTTCGGCTGCAAGCTGTGCGGAAGCCTGAGGACGCTTCTCTTCGCGAATATTGAGAGCTACCGGCTTTTGAACCATATTTTGCAGACGGCTCTTCAGCTTTTCGATATCGGCACCCTTTTTACCTATAATGATGCCGGGGCGTGCAGCCACTATCGTTACCCGCAGTCGCTTCGCAGTTCTCTCGATAATGATATCCGCGATACCTGCATAATAGAGCTCTTTTTTAAGAAATTTTCTTATCTTGTCATCTTCCGCGACGAACGCCGGGACGCGCTGCCAATTCGGATACCAGCGGGAAGACCAGTTTCTGTTGATACCAAGACGCAAACCGATCGGATTGACTTTCTGACCCATTACTTATCCTTCGCTTCCGTGACTTCGACGATCACGTGTGATGTTGGTTTCATTATGCGTGACGCACGGCCGCGTGCCCGCGGTTTCCATCTCTTGAGGACAGGGCCCTTGTCGATTCGACATGAAGAGATCACGACCTCTTCAGGCTCATATCCGCCGTTGGCGACTGCCGAGGCTATCACTTTGCTGATGACTTTCGCCGCTTTGTTCGGCATGAACTCGAGACTCGCAAGTGCAAGCTCCGCATTCATTCCCTGAACTTCGCGAGCGATGAGTCTCGCTTTCGTAGGGCTTAGTCTGATGAATTTAAGTGTCGCTCTGCTCATCATCTACCCCTTACTTCCCGATCTTTTTCTGAACAGAGCCCTTGTGGCCTCTGAACGTTCTTGTCGGTGCAAACTCGCCGAGTTTGTAACCGACATGGTTCTCTGTAATATATACTGGAACGAACTGTCGTCCGTTATGGACATTGATGGTCAAACCGATCATCTCCGGGAAGATGGTGCTTCGGCGTGACCACGTCTTTATCGGTTTCGTATCACCGGTCTCTTTTGCCTTGAGTACCTTTTTCATCAGATGCTCGTCTATAAAAGGACCTTTTTTAATCGATCTTGCCATTAGTTACCCTCTTATTTCTTTTTGCGTCGTGAAATGATCAGTTTGTCACTAGCTTTTTTACGACGAGTTTTAAAGCCTTTTGTCGGCATACCCCAAGGTGTCACAGGATGACGTCCCGAGTTTGTCTTGCCTTCACCACCGCCGTGGGGGTGATCCACCGGGTTCATAGCTGAACCGCGCGTCTGCGGACGTATACCGAGATGGCGGCTTCGTCCAGCTTTACCGATGACGATATTCGCAAACTCTTCATTGCCGACGGTTCCTACAGTGGCCATGCACTCACCGAGGATCTTGCGCATCTCGGAGCTGGGCAGCCTGACAATGACATATTTCCCTTCGCGTCCCATAATCTGCGCGTATCCTCCGGCACTCCTTACGATCTGTCCGCCTTTACCGGGCTTCATTTCGATATTGTGAACGAGTGTACCCACCGGAATGTTTTTGAGCTTCATTGCGTTTCCGGGTTTGATATCCAGCCCCGATTCAGCAGCCTGAACCTTGTCGCCTACCTTAAGGCCGCTCGGCTGAATGATATAGCGCTTTTCGCCGTCAGCATAGTTTATGAGGCAGATACGGCAGTTTCTGTACGGATCGTACTCGATAGTCGCTACGGTTCCTTCGATGCCGAACTTGTTGCGTTTGAAATCTATAATACGATAGAGTTTCTTCGCACCGGCCTCTTTGTGTCTGGAGGTGATTCTACCCCGGTTGTTGCGTCCGGCTTTCGCAGGCAGCTTTTTGAGCAGCTTGCGAACGGTCGGTTTAGATGTGATATCGGAGCTGTCCACTACGCTCATGTAGCGTCGGCTCGGAGTATACGGTTTATATGTTTTTATTGCCATCTTCTATTCCTTACGCACTCAAGCTCTCGATGTTGGCGCCCTCTGGGAGCTTCACATAGAACTTTTTGAAATCTGCACGCTTTCCCTCTTTTCCGCGAAAGCGTTTAACCTTACCGTTTTGGCGAAGCGAGTTTACCTTCACCGGATTGACGCCGAAATACTCTTTGAAGATAGCTTTTAGCTGATTCTTCGTTACTTTCGGCGATGTCTGAACCACTATGACCCCCTCTTCCTGAAGACCGAGCGTCTTTTCGGTGTAGAGTATAGATTTGATGTCTGTAATATCTGCCATCTTAGCCCTCTTTCGTCAGATTTTCCCAAACCGCTTTTTCGATAACAACCGCGCGGTACGCTGCTGCCAGATAGCCGTTGAGTTCATTCTCTTCGATCAAATAACAGTTCGGAAGATTCCTAAATGCCAGGTAGGTCTTATCGTCGATAAGCGATTTTACCCACAGAGCGTCACGCTCGCCAAGCTTGTTCATCATCGCGGCGGCATCTTTCGTCTTTCCGCTCGCTACTTCTATATTGTCGACGATATAGAGCTTTCCGTTGGCAGCCTTTTCCGCAAGAGCGTGCATAAGAGCGAGCCGCTTCTGCTTCTTGTTGACTTTCTGATTGTAGTTACGGTTGGCCTTCGGTCCGAAAGCAACACCGCCGCCTACAAAAAGCGGTGACCTGATCGATCCGGCTCGCGCACCGCCTCTTCCTTTCTGGGCCCACGGCTTTTTACCGCCGCCGCTGACTGCGGAGCGGTTCTTGCTGTGTGCCGTATTGGAGCGGAGAGCGGCCTGATATGACTTTACATACAGATACAGGTTGTGCGGACTCGCCTCAAGGAAACTCGCCGGTACCTCGGCATCACCCGCCTTTTCCAGATTTTCATTTAAAACTACTGCCGTACTCATTTGGAAATCCTCACTCTTCCCATCGCTCCGTTCGGTCCCGGAACCGCACCTTTTACAACAAGGATCTTGTTCTCGGGATCGAAAGAGACGATCTCGTTTTTGACTGTAACTTTCGTATTACCGTACTGTCCGGGCATCTTCTGTCCGGGCTGTACTCGTCCGGGCCACTCGCAGTTACCTATGGATCCCGGCGCTCTATGGAAACGTGAACCGTGGCTCTTTGGACCGCCGGCGAAGTTCCATCGCTTCATAACACCTGTAAAACCGCGCCCTTTCGTTTTAAAGGTCGTCTTTACCTTTTTGGCTTCGGCAAGCGGTGAAAGATCCAGGTCGCCGGCTTCGCTGTTTGCAACCTTCAGTGTTGCAAAGCGGTTGAACTCGGCACTGAGTCCATACTTTTTCTGCTGTCCCTCGATTGCCTTGTTGCGTCTCTTTCCGCTGGCGTACGCAACTATGGCGCGGCCGTCTTCACCGACTTCGCACACTTTTACGTCATGAATCTTCAGAAGTGTGACGGGGAGACTCGGTACACTGATCGTTCGGCTCATTCCGATTTTTTCTACGATGTATTCCATCCGTTACCCCTTGTTACCCATAGATCGTACTTCTACATCCACTTCCGGCGCGAGATCGAGCTTCATCAGCGAATCTATCGTATCAGGCGTTGCGGAGACGATATCTATCATGCGTCCGTGCATCCTGATTTCAAACTGTTCGCGAGAGTCTTTGTTGATATGAGGCGATCTGAGCACCGTATAGCGTCTAATCTTTGTAGGCATAGGAATCGGGCCTCGAATTTCGGCACCCGTTCTCTTGACTGCTTCAACTATTGCAGCAACTGACCGGTCAAGCACACGATGGTCGTACGCTTTGAGTTTAAGTCGAATTTTTTCCATAGGTTTTTCCCTTAAAAGAACTTGTTGGCATGCAAATTTCATCCGCCAACGCTTTTTGGAGCCAAGATTATACTCGAAACTTTTTTTAAATTCAAGTATTTTAGGGGGTTTTATGATACAATTGCCTTAAAATATTTCCTTTTTGGAAGGAAAGGTTCCTTTGTGAGACAACTTGAAGCGTTTTACGAGTCCACACCAAAAGCGATAGGCTTTGTCGGCAGAAAAATCCAGATTCCCTCCCGCTCCATCAACCTCTGTGCACCTCCAAAAAGCGGTAAAACATGGCTCGTTCTGGACTACCTCTCAAAAATTCCAAAAAAAAAGCGCCTCTATATCGATCTTAGAGATCTCAGAGTCGATAAAAGATCGCTAAAGAGAGATCTTCAGAAGTTTATAGAAGACAACAATATAGAGTGTGTCGCGATAGACCACTATGAAGCTTCAGTTCCGGTACCCAGATGCAAACAGACCATAATAGTGAGCGACTCTCCCGCAACCGATATCCATATGATTCCTCTCCTCGAGCTCGAACCGCTCGACTTTGAAGAGTATCTCGCCTTCGAAAAGCGCCATATCCATCTCGAACACTCCTTCTCCCTCTATCTTCGTACCGGCTCTTTACCGGCCATGGCCGGAGTCCACGAATCGCTCCTGACGCTTTCGCTGCATGAAGAGGCACGTACTATCTTCTCCCTGGAAAGCGAACTTGCACTCTTCAAATACCTATCGCGCTATCAGGGCAAACCGATTACACCGTACCAACTCTACACCGTCGTCAAAAAGGAGCACAAAATATCAAAAGACAGACTCTACGCGACCGTCAAATCGTTTCAGGAGCGCCGCATCATCTCGTGGGTATCGAAGCTCGATCAGCCAAAAGCCGCAAAAAGAGTCACCTTCTACGACTTCGCCATGCCGGCTTCCATGTACTTCGAAAAGTCTTTGATGGGGCAGCTCTATTCGATAGCCGCGGCCAGGATGCGTAAAAAGAAGATAGAGCCGTTTTATACCGACAAAATAGATCTGCTCGATCCCGACAAACGGCACGCCGTCGTGATATCGCCGTTCGCAAACCAGCAAAACAGTGCCGCGAAAATTTCACGCCTTATCGATGAAATCGACCGCTACGACATTCAAAAAGTTACGGTGTTGACCATATCCAACTCCTTCGGATTTACGTTTGAAAATATCGAAGTGAAAGCTCTGCCGTTTTACGAGTGGATACTTCAGGACTAGATCGTTAAACTTCGACTCTTTTTACGATAGAATATTTAGATGATTAGACTCTTTTTGCTTTCGGTTTTCACGACTGCCGTTTTTGCTTCCGTCAATATAGATCGGGAGAGGATCGAGCTGCTTCCTTATTGCGAATATACAACACTCTCCAAAAGCGGTGACTCTATCGATGCTCTCGACGATTTAGACAAGAGTGCATGGAAACGAAGCGACAGCAGAAGTCTCTCTTTGGGGTTTAGCAACGACACTACACTCTGGATCAGATGCTCGCTGAAAAACGCTCTGGACAAAAGCGTGATGAGAGTACTTGAAACGGACAATCCGAGAACCGAGTATGTCACACTATATGCCGACGGCGAAAAAACTGTATCCGGAGGTGTATACAGGGGTACGAGTCTCGATACTGTAAACCCCTATTTCAAACTCCACTGGAGCCCAGGCGAAACAAAAACTCTCTACCTCGCCTTCCGGTCGCCGAACTTTTCACTGAATGCCACACCGATACTCTGGCACCCGTCGTCATACCTCAAGCACGAAAAGATGCGCAACCTGATGATAGGTCTCTTCTTCGGAGCGATGGGCGCACTGCTTCTATACAATTTTTTCATATTCCTGTTCACGAAAGATATAACATACTTTTGGTACTGCGGGTATCTGTTCACCCTGATCTTTCATCAGCTATACTATACAAAAATCATTGAGCTTTATATACCGCATAATGCGGAAGTAATTCCGGTAGTTTTCAATACACTCGTCATACTATTGACCCTCTTTATCGCATACTTTACACGTTCATTTTTGAATACCGGCAAAAATATGCCTATCCTGGATACGGTTTTGAAGTATCTTCCATTTTATGCGCTGCTTGTACTCTTTTCTTCGAGTCTCGAAACATCTCTACTGATAGTTCTTCCGGTTGTTCCGGTATTTATAGTAACAGCACTCCGAGCGCTTCAGCTCGGCCTGCGCCAGGCCAGGTACTTTGCCGCAGGGTGGATAGCTGTTTGCCTATCGTGGTTTATCATGGCTTTGATAAATTTCGGGCTCTTTCCGTCTCCGCCGGGTTATAACTTTATTCCGCAGATAGGATTCTTGTTCGAAGCACTGATATTCGCGATCGGCCTTGCCGACAGAATCAATACCCTCAAAGCCGAAAAAGAGGCTGCCGACAAAGAACTCATCAGGTTTCACGAACGCCAACAAGAGGAGCTGCAAGCAAGAGTCAAGGAGAGAACTCTGGAACTGACAAAGGCATTGAAGGAGAAAAACCTGCTTTTAAAAGAGGTACACCACCGCGTCAAAAACAATCTCCAGATGATCGTCTCTTTAATGCAGCTGCAATCATCGAAAGCCGACAAGAAGAGTACCAAAGAGATTCTTCAAAACGCCCAGAGCCGCATAGCCTCTATCGGTGCACTGCATGAAATTCTCTACAGAAAAGGAAGCGTACACGATGTTGATACCGAACACTACTTCAAGCAGATCGTTTCGCAGCTAAGATCCGCCGCACCGGATTCGCAGAAACTCGAAGTAGAATTCGACATCGAAGCCGACCTCGATCCGGATCGCGCAATCTATTGCGGTTTGATTTTAAACGAACTGGTTACAAACGGGATCAAGCACGCATTCGATACAAACGAGGGGACTATCCGTATTCAGCTTAAAAGAGAAAAGGATATCTATCGACTGGTCGTCAGCGACAACGGCACCGGATTTAAGAATGGTGACAAAAACAGCGAATCTGTCGGTCTCGCACTTGTAAAGGCCCTCGCCACACAACAACTCAAAGGATCGTATACGATCGAGTCGGATAGAAGCGGCACAAGACAAACCATCACCTTTCCGGCATAAAGTTCTCATCTAAGCCCAAGATCGCGCTTCATTCTCCCGAATGCCCGCTCGATATCCGACTTGTCCGCTTTTTCATCCAGATCTATATAGTAGCTGTAGTAAAGAGTCGCTCCCCTTCTTAGCTCCATTCGCAAAAAGTTGTGCGGAAAGCGCGAGAGAGCTTTTTGCTGAACGTTTTGGTTACTGTTGCAAAGTATCCGCTCTTTATGGCTGATATACAGTACGGTATCTGCCTCCGGGTCGAAACGATAAAGAGACTCGAAACTCTTTTTTATATTCGGATCGGGAGGATCGACTATCAGAGCCAGACCTTCGATCTTTGCACCTTTTGCCGGCGGATAGATGTTTACTACAGGTTCCTCGCCGCATGCAGCAAACAGCAAGAGTATTAGTAGGGTAAAAAAGGATCCTGTTTTGCTCACATTCAGCTCCTGCCGGCTAAAATATCTTCATGAAAAATCTCTGCGGAATAGACGAAGCCGGCCGAGGACCCATCGCCGGGCCGCTCGTAATGGCCGGTGTCATTTTGAACGAACCCATAGAAGGGTTGACAGACTCCAAACAGCTCAGCGAAACGAAACGGGAAGCGCTCTACGAGAAGATCGTAAAAAAGAGCACCTATCACATTGTCTCTTTCGATGCGCCCACAATAGACGAAAAAGGGATCAGCGCTTGCCTGGTCAACGGACTCGGTGCGATCATGGCGGCACTCGATTGCAAGGAGTACATCTTCGATGGGAATACAGCTTTCGGCATCCCCGGCCTGAAGTCGAAAATAAAAGCCGATCTCGATATTCCGCAAGTTAGCGCCGCAAGTATTCTGGCAAAAGTGACCCGTGATCGCATTATGGTCAAAATGGGAAAGATCTACCCTCTTTACGGATTCGAAAAACATAAAGGATACGGTACCAGAGCTCACATCGAAGCCATCAGAAGAAACGGTCTTTCGCCAATACACCGAAAAAGCTTCAAGGTAAAGTCTCTCATCCAGCCCGCTCTCTTCTGACTCTACTCCTCTTCGAAGATCGAGTCGTCCGTACCGTTTATGTCGAATATCGCTTCGACCGTTTCATTGGTATCGAGATCGATGACTTTCACGCGCCATCTGCCTTCCGTCCTGCCCGGCAAAAATCTGTAGTCATAGACGGAGCCGTGCTGCGGAGGAACACGGAAGTGGCGAATGCGATCATCCTTGGGGCTTTGCGGAGAGATCCAGTGAAACTCTACCTCTTTACCGTTCTGGTTGTCTGACCGATCGAGAAAATATTTACAGTAGATTCTGCCGTTTTCAATTTCGCACTGTACGCTTGCGGCAACAGCCATACTTCCAAAAAGGAGCGGCAGAACGATCAGAAGCTTTTTCATGGTTTTGATTATACCACACACCCAAAAAGTGTCGCCACTATATGCCGGCTTCCGCCGTACTCTCTTCCTTCTATCAGATATATCCCCTGCCAGGTACCGAGCAAAGGCTTACCTTTGCCTATAGGTATACTAAGTCCGCATCCGAAAATCATCGACTTCAGATGTGCAGGCATGTCGTCGGGACCCTCTATGGTATGACGAAATCCCGGATAGTTGTCCGGAATCAGATCGTCTATAAATGTAAGGGTATCGCCTCTTACATCCGGATCTGCATTCTCGTTGATCGTCAATGCGGCGCTGGTATGCTGCAAAAAGAGATTCAAAAGACCCGTATCGAACCGACCGAGCTCCGGAATTTTTGAGAGTATCTCGTCGGTAACGAGGTGCACACCCCTCTTTCTGGGACGTAATACGATCTTTCGCTGCGCCGTTTCGATCATTTTCCGAAGATAAACTTGAACACCTTCTTGATTACGCAGCTCTCATCTTCGCTCTCTTCTATACGTTCAGTCTCCACCACCTTCGTCACGTTGGAAAAGTCATCTACATATCCTATGCGCTCCTTCGCTTTTTTGAGCGCTTCACTCTCGCTTGCCGCCATCGTCAAAAGCACCGCCATACGTCTGCCTTCATGACTCTCCGGCTTTCCGAACACTCTGAGATATGAATCCGAAGCGAAGACGGCATCTTCGGCATGCAAAACCGGAGTGACACTCTCTTTTTTCGCCTTGTAGGCGGCGCTGGCTCCTGGCGTGAAGAAGGAGAACTCCAAAGGCAGACCCAGTACCGCTCTGACATGAAGAGCGAACTCGCTCTGGCTTTGCGTGATCAGTGTAACCATACCTGTATCGTGCGGTCTCGGGCTGACTTCACTGAAGTAGACCTCATCTCCTTTTACGAAAAGCTCCACACCGAATACCCCTCGTCCGCCAAGCCCGTCTGTCACCTTTTTGGCTATCTCTTCGGCGCTCTGCTTCGCCGCAGGGCTCATGAATGCAGGCTGCCAGCTGAATATATAGTCTCCATCCTTCTGCTCATGCCCGATCGGTTCGCAAAATATAGTATCCTTGCCGTTTCTGACGGTAAGCAGAGTGATCTCGTAGTCAAAGTCGACGAACCCCTCGACTATCAGCTCGCTCGCATCGCCTCTTGCCTCTTTTGCCATCTCCCAGCTGCTTTGAAGATCATCTCTGCTCTTTGCCACACTCTGACCGTGGCCGGATGAGCTCATGACCGGCTTGATCACACACGGATAGCCTATCGCCTCCGCCGCCGCCTCCAGATCTTCGAAACTCGATACGAAACGGTATGGGCTCGTTTTGAGTCCCAACTCTTCAGCCGCGAATTTTCTTATATTTTTACGGTTCATCGTCTTGTTTACCGCCTCGGCATTCGGTATTACGACAAACCCCTCTTTTTCGGCGGTAAAAAGCGCCTCTATACTGATCGCCTCTATCTCCGGCAGAATATAGTCCGGTTTAACGCGCCTTATCAGATCGAGCACCTCATCGGAGTTTTGCATATCGATCACATGCGCTTCGTGCGCCACCTGGTGCGCCGGTGCGTTCTGGTACCTGTCTACCGCTATCACCTCTACTCCGAGTCTTTGCGCCTCGATCGCAACCTCTTTGCCGAGCTCGCCGCTGCCCAGAAGCATCATCTTCAGACTGTTCGATTTAAGTGGTGCCGGAAAGTGCATATGTGATCCTTCTTTGATTTGTTTTTTGGTAATATACCTAAAATCGATTTAAAGGATTCAAAATGGCATGCAGAATGGGAAGTCAGGACAGATTCAGCCGAATAGTAGCGGGAATAATTCTTCTGGGGTTTGCCGGAATTACGGGAAATATTGTCGGATGGCTCGGAGTGATCCCTCTGATAACAGGAATAATAGGATGGTGTCCGGTATATGGACCGCTCGGTATCGATACATGCAAGACAGAAGATGGAGCGCATCACTAAATAGAGAGCTTTTCATAAGAAAAAGCCCCTTTCGGGGCTTCTGCCGCTTAGAGACGTGATTCGTATCTACGCAGCATGAAAAGGCGTTTCAAGAGCTTCTTGCGCGCAGCTATCTTCTGCTTTTTGCGCTTTTCGGTCATCGGCTCATAGAAACGTCTTGCACGAGCCTCGGTTACGATCAGGTTGCGATCGACCTGTTTTTTGAATCTGCGATAGGCTTCATCAAAAGACTCGTTTTCACGTACGACGATGCCAGGCATTCTGACATCACCCCCTTCCGATTTGAATTTGGACGCAAATTATAGCATAGTTTCGCTATCATTTTACAAATCCTGATATTTCGGAGCCCGATATGCAAAAGATTTTCGATTCGTGTTACGAGCTCGATAGCAGATGCTACGAAAAGTTTGATCTGACAGAAGATATCCTCATGGAGCATGCAGCCATGGGGCTGCAAGACGCTGTAAAAAGTGCAGCTTGCGAAAACTCCAGGATCCTGATCGTCGCAGGACCAGGCAACAACGGTGCCGACGGCATCACACTCGCAAGACTCCTGCACGGCGACTACGACGTTACACTCTATCTTCCATACGGCGCCCGCTCCGCGATGTCGAAACTCCAATTGGAAAGAGTACGGCAACTTGGCATAGAGCCTGTAGATACACTCCCTTTGCATGCGGATGTAATCGTAGACGCACTATTTGGAGCGGGTCTATCAAAGGCGCTCGATACAGGAGCGATCGAGATGATAGATTCTTTAAACGGTATGAGCGGATACAAAATCGCCTGCGATATTCCAAGCGGAATAGATCCTGACGGAAATCCAAACCCAATCGCCTTCATGGCCGATGAAACAGTCACGATGGGAGCGCTCAAAAAGGGGCTTTTCAGCGATTTTGCAAAACAGCATACCGGCAAAATCCGGGTAGTCGATCTGGGAGTTTCGAGAAAGGTTTACGAACACCATACCCAGACTTTCCTGCTCGAAGAAAAAGATTTCAACCCTCCGACCAGAACCAATCCCGCCGTCCATAAAGGCGACTTCGGCCACCTGTGTATCGTTGCGGGCAAAAAGAGCGGTGCGGCCATTTTGTGCGGATCGGCCGCTCTTAGATTCGGTGCGGGGCTTGTAACACTTGTTAGTGACCGCCATATAGAGAACCTTCCATACTCACTGATGCAGTCCGGATCTCTCCCTGAAAATACGAGTGCGGTAGCTATGGGTATGGGGCTTGGCATGGAGTACGATCCCATACTAATCAAATCGGAGATCATCGAGCGCGATCTTCCGATACTGCTCGATGCAGACGCATGCTATGCGCCGTGGGTAAAAAGATTGCTGAAAGAGTGCTCCAAAACGGTAGTAACGCCTCATCCGAAAGAGTTTGCCGCACTCTTAAGAACCCTCGAGATTGACGATGTCGACGTATCTCAGATCCAAAGGGACCGCTTCGGATGGGCAAGAAGATTCAGCGAATCCTATCCGCAAAGCGTACTCGTACTAAAAGGGGCAAACACACTCATAGCCCACGAAGGGATGATATATGTCAATCCTCTCGGCACCCAGCTGCTCGCGCAAGCAGGCAGCGGAGACGTTCTAAGCGGTCTTGTCGCCTCTTTGCTCGCGCAAAACTACACGCCCCTGAATGCCGCGATCAACGGAACTATCGCTCATACACTCTGCGCCAGGAATTTTAAAGGAGCCAACTACAGCGCCACCGCCGAAGATCTGATAGAGGAGATACGTTGGCTCAAGTCGTAACCATAGCCGTACTCTTTAGCGGGAAAGGGACCAATCTGCAAAATCTGATAGAGCGCTTTCACCTCAAACGGTTTGGCGATAAAAGCGTAAAGATCGTTCCTGTCACCAACAGACCGGAAGCTGAAGGCATCGATCGCGCAAGAGCTTTGGGTGTGGAGTCTATCGTGATAGATCACAGAGCCTATGAGAGTCGAGAGAGTTTCGATGCCGAACTAGTAAAAACATTAAAAATGATAAATGCCGATCTTGTCGTCATGGCCGGCTTCATGCGAATCGTTACAGAGGTTTTCACTTCGCAGATAGAGGCGATAAATCTGCATCCGTCACTGCTGCCGCTCTTTAAAGGAGCCAATGCCGTAAAGGAGAGTTTTCAAAGTGGCATGAGAGTAGGTGGCGTCACCGTGCACAAGGTAGACTCCACGCTGGACGGCGGAGAGATTCTGGATCAGACCTGTGTCAGAATCGAGAGGAACGATACGTTAGAAAGCTATGAAGCCAGAATCCATGAAGCCGAATACGAGATACTGCCGCACTGTATCGCAAAAATATTGAATCTGCACGAATAGAAACCTTTCTAACTCTCTTCGTGCTCTATAGCTGCTCCTGCGGCTTCTGATAGATCTTTCGGCATCTGCTTTGTCGCTCTGGCTCCCAGCAGATGCAGCTCCTCCACCCTTCTTACGATATTTCCCTTCCCTTCCGTAAGCTTGCGCTTTGCATCCTCATATGACTTTTGAACCGTATCGAGCTGCTTTCCTATCTTCTCGAGATCCCGTGCGAACAGTACGAACTTGTCATAAAGAGCTCCGGCCTTTTTCGCTATCTCCCTCGCATTTTTGTTCTGACGCTCATGCCGCCACGTATTCTCGACCGCTCTTAGTGCGACCAGCAAGGTAGTAGGGCTGACCAGCACTATCTTTTTGGCAAAAGCTCTCTCGTACAGTCCCGGATCGCTCTGAAGGGCCAGCATCAGCGCCCCCTCGATAGGCATGAACATAAATACGAAATCGAGCGTATTTACACCTTCGAGCGACGTATAACTCTTGTCGCTCAGGATATCGATATGGTTTTTCACGGCATCGAGATGAAGCTTCGCATACTCCCTTTTTTCATCTTCGCTCTCGGCATTGACATACCTTTCGTAAGCCACGAGCGACGTCTTGGCGTCTATTATGATATCTCTTCCGCCCGGAAGATGGATGATTACATCTGGGCGATAGCGCCTGTTGTCCTCGCTGTTTAGACTCACCTCTCTCTCGTACTCTTCGCCGGCTCTAAGGCCGGAAGCCTCGAGTACCCTTTCAAGAACCACCTCTCCCCACACCCCCTGCTGCTTGCTCTCTCCCTTGAGTGCACGGGTCAGATTGACGGCATCTTCACTTATCTGTCGATTGAGATCCTTGAGGCTCTTGATCTCGTTCAAAAGTGCCGCCATCTCTTTCGTCTCTTCGGTATGGACCTGTTCGATCCGCTTTTTAAACTCGCTTACCTGCTGTTGTAGCGGCTTGAGCACCTGCTCTACCCCCTCTTTGGAGAGAGTTCCGAATCGGCGGCTGTTCTCCTCCATGATCTGGGAAGCGAGGAGTTTGAACTCCTTTTGCATCGAAACCCTCGTCTCTTTGAGCTCTTCGATACTTTTTTGGGCATGGCGACGCTCTGCCTCCAAAGAGCTTCTGGTTTGGCTAAGCTCCTTTTCCAGCTCGAGATTGCGTGATCTTGCTCCAACCAGAGCCCTCTCCTGCTCGTCGCATCTCTTCTCAAGAATAGAGATCCTCTCGCCAAAGGCGGCGCTCTCTATCTGGCACCGTCTCAAAAGCTCTTCCGTGCTCTTATGGCGCTCTTTGGTTTTGGAAAGCTCCATTTCGAGCTCTTCAATTACGCTGTCGGCTTCTTCCTGCCGCCTCTTCATCTCAAAGATGTGACGTTTTTTTACAGAGTTACAGAAAAAAATGAAGATGACACCGACAACAGCCGCGCCTGCGGCCGTACCGGCTAAAAGATATATCCATAGCAACGGAATCTGCATAAAGGCGGCTCCTTTTTTTGAACCATTGTAACGTTTTCAAGGAGAGCGTCGTGTCCGGTTTTACGAAGTCGGGGGAAAAGGTTTATTGAAAATCAACTGTTTAAACCGCTTTTTATAAGCGCCTGGACCTCTTTGATGATCTCTCTTTTTGTCTGCATGATAAGCTCGAGCTGCTTTTCCACGCTCTCGGCCTCCGTAGCCATCTGCGCCTCCAGCCTGGCCACCAACGCTTCAAGCTCCGCTATACGCTCGTTGAGACGTTTGTTTATACTCTTTTCGTGCTCAAGCTCGCGCCTGACATCGCCTATATGTTTTATACGTTCGAGTAGAGCCGCCTTTTCCACATTCTCCTGGTTCAGTGTCGCTTCAAGCTCCTTGAACTTCTTTTTGAGCGGGCGCAGCTCCTGCTCCATCTCTTCGTTGGCCTGAAGCAGCTCATCGACCTCCACCTGATACATCGCCTCTTTTCTCTCGGCTTTACTGCGCGCAAGCACGTATCCGCCGACAAAAGCGATAACAGCTCCGGCACTCATGCCCAAAAGCAAAAAAATCATCTCTTTGTTCATGCTCCCTACCCGATCCTTGGCTTTTTTGTAATATTTTAACACAGTTGGCATAACTATACGGTTTCGAACTGAATCCGCCTTTAAAAGAGCGCTTTTTTATAATCTGAAATTTAATCGTCCAGCACCATATAGCATCCTATGCTTTCGAGCAGCAAATTCGTCGAATCCTGAAGAGCGAGAGCGCTCTTTTTAAACCTGCTTTTTTTGACTCTTACAAAAAGCGGTCTTGCACTCTTTAACAGTTTCAAAATCTCACCATCAGCATCAAAGCCGTCTATAGCGGTATCTATGGAGAGTCTAGACAATCTCTCAAAAACTCTTTCAACCCTCGAGCGGTCACTCTTTGCGATCTCGTGCTGCATCAACTGCACCACGAGCTTTATACCCTTCTTTTTCAAAGCCTCATTATACTCTGAAATCAGCTCGATTCCGTAAACCGTCTCTACATATCTATACGGAAACTCCAAAACCACTCTACATCCCTCGAGCCGCTTCTCGTTCAATATCTTCTCGAATCTGTACCTGGCGAACCTCTCGAACATACCGAGATTGAAAACGAGCGGCATATAGATCCTCTTCTCTATTTCCGCCCCCTCCTCTCCGACCAGAGCGAAAGAGACATCAAGACAAAGAGAATCGGTGCTGTCGATGACAACCTCTTCGATGCTCATTTTAAAAAGCCCGTTACTCAATGCCTTCTCCAAGAATACGCGCCACTCATCTTTTCTGACTGGACGGTTGGCGGTATCAAACTCCGTCGCATCTACAACGCTCCGATCACTGTTTTCGGCATTGCCAAGAGCCAGATCGAGAGCGGAAAGGAGTCTTGAAAGATCCCATTCGCACGGAGCCACAGCTGCTACCGTAGAAAAGCTCTGCACTATCTCCGGATAGTCCGAGACTATCTCTTCGCTCTTTTCGATAAAGTCCGACGAGAGCTCATACACACGCTTGCGATCGACATCGGGAAGCAAAACAGCCATCTCCCTGCCGGAGAGTCTGCACACCAAGGCATCCTCAATCTCCGAAAAAGAGTCCTGTAGACTCCTTGCCAACATCTTTACGAGGGTATTCACTCTGTCATAGCCGATTCTCCTGTTTGCCTGTTCTATACCGCAGATTCTGAAAACAGCCACATGTCCGCCGCTTTCGGCATCGAAATCTCCGCATAAGTCATACTTCATCAGGAAGTAGTCCCTGTTGTAAAGCGAGGTAGTCTTGTCCAGGTATTCGAGTCTTCTGTTTCTCTCGGTTATTTCTGCAAGCCGATCATACATTCCTCTCATCTTTTTTACGAGTGCGTTTACGGCATCGGTAACCACAGCCAGCTCTTTTGTATCCGGAAGCCTTTCATTGATTACAAATCTGTTTTTCAAAACCTCTTCCGCCTGATTTTTCACCGTTTCAAGCGGTTTTAAAAGGAGTCGAAGTATCCAGATCACCAAAGCTGTTCCGACCAGTAGAGAGAGAAAAAATATAACCAGTATTTGATTGAAAAGACTATACAGGTATCCGTACGCCAAAGAGAGGTTGGGCTCCACCTCCAGAATACCTATCGGTCTCCAGCCGTCCGAAACCTGCGCAACCCCTTTTGGGGCAGATATATCAAACATCCCGACAAACCACTCAGGAACCGAGCCGTCTCTGTCTTGAAGACGTTTTACAAACAAGGACTCGCCCTTCATGCTCTTGAGCTCTATCTTTTCATAAATGCCAGTATCGAACACTGCATCGGCCATAATCGACATCCTGACCACATCACCATCAACCTGGGACATAGCTACTCCCAGCGAAGAGGCACTATTTTGCGCTTTTGTAAAAAGCTCGTTCTCTATATACTCTCTCGACTCGTCAAATACAGAAAAAAGGGTAGCGGACAGTATCGCCGCAAGTAGTGTTACCAGTACAAAAACCGCTTTCTTATACAGTGTCATGGCTCGAACCTTTTCATTCTCTCTATCAGATCATTCCACTTTCTCTTTACGATCAACTCTTTTTTTACCAGTCCACCGGCACTTTTATCCGCAAATCTTTGAAGCAGTTCACCGTTAAAAGTATATACGGGAACAAGATCTTTTCTATCTTTCGAGGAAAAAATCTTGAGATTGATATTGTCAAGAATCAGAGGGTCGGATCGATCATCATTGTAATATGCCAACACCATATGAGAAATATTCTTCCCCTTGACTCTGGCATAGACAAAATATAGTTTTTTGGCATCGAAACCGACTCTTTTTAGTGTAAAGTACTTCGCAATTACATAATCTTCACAATCGCCTCTATCCTTTATCAGTGTCTCGTACGGCGTAGCCCAGTAGTCTCTCTTTCCCCATACACTAGGATCGGTCCCGTATCTTACGCCGTTCCAGAAGTCATTGACCTTTTCGAGCTTTGTCATATCGTCGCTATCTTTCAGGGATTCGACAAGCTCTTCGAGATATCTGAACCTTGCAGCCGCAAACGGTCCGTATCTTTCCTGCATCGAAGATATATCGAGACTCTTCATATCAAGAGAACGGCCGTCTTCGCCAAATAAGAAGACGGCCGCAAGCAGTATCGCGCCAAAAACGAAGATGCGCATTTTAGCGGTATCAGCTATGCAGATTGTCCTGATCAATTTTAAGAACGACGGTAGGATCTATATCGCCGGATACGGTATTCTCTTCCGAAATAGCCGCATCCATATCTTCCGACCCTTCGCTTTCCGATATCGCTACACTTTCATCTTCGACCTGCAAAACATCCTCCAGGGCTATCTGCACGGAGTCGTAGATATTTTCTGTCGACACATCACCTGCTTCAGACTCCTCTTGCACTATAGCTTCCAAATCTATCGAATCATCTGCAACCGCCGCCAAAACTGCGTCTGCCTCCGGCTCTTCATCCTCCAAAACATCGTAGGAGTCCAACATTCTCTCTACATGATCCATGGCTGACGACTCCGTAACCGCATCTACTCCGACAGAATCCAGCAAACCGAGCAGCTCGTCTCTATCCATATCCGAAAGATCGAGTTCGATCCCGTTGAAGGCTTCATGCATCTGCTCGGTAATGACAATCCCGTTGTCGGCATACGAATCGCTGTCCAGCGATTGAAGCAGTATGGCCATGTTTTCGACATAAGGATCCTCCAGATCGCTACGCTGGGTATCGGCTATATCCTGCAAAAAGACCTTTCCGTCCTCTATCTCCTGGGCAGTAATTGTACCAACCGTAAGATCGCCGATCTTGAAAGTCACACTGTCGCCGTCAAGATAGTCGAATCCTCCCGTGCTATCCGTATAGCCGCTCATACCGGAAGAGGTTTCATAGTACAACCCTTCCACAATTCCGTCTATTACTATACCTCTGTTTATATTTGATGTCGATACATCGTATGTTTCGTCACTCTTTGAG
>JAMONQ010000196.1 GCA_027065635.1 Campylobacterales bacterium
CGGAGTGGATCCTGATCTCGGGCTGGGCGATCTTTTGGAGAAGCTCGAAAAGTCCGACAAGAAAGAGGAGATCGAAGCTGCGATCAAGGATGTCATTCTCAACGGCAAGCCCGATATAGCCATGAGTGACAGCGACAACCTGATCACAAACCTTCACGCTTCCAACCTGATAATCATTGATGCTTCCATGCCCGTAGTTATCCGCGAGGGCGGCAAGCAGTGGGATAAAAACGGTGAAGCCCGCGAAACACTGGCGGTAATTCCCGACAGTACCTACGCGATGTTCCATGAAGAGATGCTCGAAGATGTCAAAAAGCACGGCCAGTTTGATGTTACGACAATGGGTACGATGCAGAATATCGGACTGATGGCTAAAAAGGCGGAAGAGTACGGTTCGCATCCTACCACATTCGAAGTGGAAGAGGATGGTGTCATAGAGGTCAAGGACGCTAACGGCAACGTCCTGATGAGCCATAATGTCGAAAAAGGCGACATCTGGAGATTGGTGCGCACCAAGGATATAGCGATTCGAGACTGGGTACGCCTGGCAGTTGAGCGCGGACAGATCGAGAAGATTCCGGTCGTATTCTGGCTCGACGAGAATCGTGCTCACGATGCAAACCTGATCGATCTGGTCAATAAGTATCTCAAAGAGCACGATACAAGCGGTCTCGAGATCCATATCATGAGAGTCGCCGATGCGACCCGCTTCACGAATACCCGTATTCGCGAAGGAAAGGATACGATTGCCGTAACCGGAAACGTACTGCGTGACCACCTGACAGATATGTATCCGATTCTCGAGCTCGGTACATCTGCAAAAATGCTCTCTATCGTTCCTCTGCTTGCTGGCGGCGGCCTCTTCGAAACAGGTGCGGGCGGTTCCGCACCCAAGCATGTCGAGCAGTTTATCAAAGAGGGTCACCTGCGATGGGACAGCCTTGGAGAGTTCCTGGCACTTGCAGAGTCCTTGCGTATGGAAGCGCGCAAACACAATGACGCGAAGATAGAGACGATGGCCAAGACACTTGACAAGGCCAACGAGGGATACCTTGAAAACGACAAGGCGCCAAGCAGAAAATGCGGGGAGCCGGACAACAAAGCGAGTCATTACTGGCTGGCACGCTACTGGGCGGAGGCGCTTGCCGCCAGCGACGACAAAGCACTTGCAGAGAAGTTCGCACCTGTCGCCAAGGCTCTTGTCGAAAACGAGCAGAAGATTCTCGACGAGATGCTCGCAATCGAAGGAAAGCCGGCTGACATCGGCGGCTATTATCAGATCGACGACGAAAAAGCCGAAAAGGCAATGCGTCCGAGCGAAACTCTCAATAAAATCATCGATTCGATCGCCTAACGGCGGTCGATCTCCTGCCTCCGGGCAGGAAAAGATAGGTGGATAAAGCTTCGCGAAAGAAGTTTTATTCGTTTATCTTCAGCGTCCCTTCTTTATAATATCAGGAACAGCTTGAAGTCTCCCGAACCGGCAGGCTGAAAGAAATCAAAAAAAGGATTGCCTATGGGAAAAGGAAAACGTGTCGGAATAGTAGGAGCCGGTAATGTAGGATCCACAGCGGCATTTATTCTCGCCATGAACGGTGTATGCCACGAAATCATACTTCGTGACAACAAGATAGATATAGCAAAAGGAAAGGCTCTGGATATGAGCCAGGCGGCTGCCGCTGCCAGAAGCCATACGATCGTCTCGGTCGCAGAAGAGCCGGATCAGCTGAAAGATTGCGATGTTGTAGTAGTCACCGCAGGAAGTCCGAGGCTACCGGGTATGAGTCGTGACGATCTTCTTTTGAAGAATGCGGAAATCACCAGAGAGGTAGTAAGAGACATCAAGACCTACTCCCCCAACGCCATCATCATAATGGTCTCAAACCCGCTTGATGCGATGACGTATGTGGCTCTGAGGGAGAGCGGATTCGAAAGAAACAGGATTCTCGGAATGGCTGGCATACTCGACAGTTCGAGAATGGCATATTTCATCCAGGAGAAGCTCGGTTACGGCGCAGGACAGATAAGGGCTTCGGTAATGGGCGGACACGGGGACGATATGGTTCCGCTTCCGAGATACTCTACCGTAGCGGGTGTACCTCTGAACGACCTTCTTACCGACGAAGAGATCGATGAGATAGTCGAGAGAACGAAGCACGGCGGAGCCGAGATCGTCGGCTATCTGAAAACCGGCTCCGCATACTATGCGCCGGCGAAAGCGACGACTATTATGGTAGAAGCGATACTGAAAGATACCAAGCAGATCTATCCTTGTGCCGTATATCTCGACGGTGAGTACGGATACAGCGACGTCGTAAGCGGTGTACCTGTCAGTATAGGTGCAAACGGTGCGGAGGATATCATCAACGTATCCTTGAATGCGTGTGAGCGAAAGATGTTCAAAAAGTCCGTAGAATCGGTCAAATCTCTCATTGATGCGCTAAACAGCCACAACTTTTTCGGAGAGGGGTGATGAGAGAGATTGCATACGGCGATATTGTCACAGCCGTAAAAAATATGGTGATTCATACGGCGACGAATCTGCCTGAGGATGCCTTGAAAAAACTCGAAGAGGCCCACGAAAAAGAGAAAAGTCCGGTCGCCAGAAAGGTACTGGAGCAGCTGCTTGAAAATGCGGAAATCGCACGCGAGGAGAAGCGGCCTCTATGTCAGGACACCGGACTTGCGGTCTATTTCGTGAAGGTCGGGCAGGATGTAAGAGTAACCGGCGGACTATTGAAGGATGCGATAAACGAGGGGACCGAAAAGGGGTACATCGAAGGGTATCTGCGCGCATCCACCTGTGACTGCTTCACAAGAGAGAATCTAAAGGAGAAGATCGGTTACAATCTTCCGGCCGTTATACATATGGATCTTGTCGAGGGTGATAGAATCGAGATCGAGTATGCCGCCAAGGGAGGCGGCAGTGAAAATGTCAGCCGCGCTCGAGTACTCGCACCCGCGCAGGGGCGTCAAGGTGTGATCGATTTCGTCAAAGAGGTGATATCCGAAGCCGGTCCCAATCCTTGCCCTCCGATAATCGTCGGTGTCGGTATAGGAGGTACCTTCGAAAAGGCTGCTATCTCCAGCAAATATGCGCTTTTCAGAGAAGCCGGCAAACCGAATCCCGATCCGGATGTCGCCGAGTTTGAAAAGGAGCTGCTCTACGAGCTCAACAAACTCGGAATCGGTGCGATGGGAATGGGAGGTACGGAGACGGTTCTTGCCGTTCATGTGGAGAAAAACCCGTGTCATATCGCCAGTTTGCCGGTAAGCGTGAATGTTCAGTGTCACAGCAGCCGACATAGTCATATAACGCTGTAAGGATCGAAAATGAGCCAGGTACACTACTTGACGACACCGCTTAGCGAAGAGGATATAGAAAACCTCAAAGCGGGCGATATCGTATATCTTTCAGGAATTATCTTCACGGCCAGAGATGCTGCTCACAAGCGACTCGTAGATCTAATAGAGAACAAAGAGGAACTCCCTTTTCAGCTTGATGGTGCGGTAATCTACTTTGTCGGACCCACACCGCCGAAGCCGGGTGAACCTATAGGAAGCGCGGGACCCACTACAAGCTACCGTATGGACAGCTACTCTCCCACCCTTATCAAACACGGTCTCAAGGGAATGATCGGCAAAGGCAAGAGAAATCAAGATGTCAAGGATGCATGCAAGCGGTACAAAGCCGTTTATTTCGGTGCGACCGGCGGTGCGGGCGCTCTGCTGGGCAAGCTGATCAAGGAGGCAAAAGTTATCGCTTATGAAGAGCTCGGTCCGGAAGCGATACGTATGCTTCGAGTGGAAAACTTTCCGGTAACGGTCATAAACGACGCTTACGGCAACGACCTGTATGAAGAGGGTCGCAAGCAGTATGAAGTCAAAGACTGAAATCTCAAAGAAAAGGATGGAACGATGAATATACATGAGTATCAAGCGAAAGAGATATTTCGCCAATACGGCGTCCCTGTTCCGAACGGGCAGGTCGCCTTCACTCCGGATGAAGCTGTAGAGGCCGCCAGGAACCTGGGCGGCAAGCTGTGGGTTGTCAAAGCCCAGATTCACGCCGGCGGACGAGGTCTTGGAGGCGGTGTCAAGCTTGCAAAGTCTCTTGAAGAGGTAAAAGAGCTTGCGGATCAGATCCTTGGAATGACGCTTGTCACACACCAGACAGGGCCGGAAGGCAAAGTGGTTCACAAGGTATATATCGAAGAGGGAGCCGATATTGCCAAGGAGTACTACCTCGGTATGCTTCTCGATCGTGCAGCGGAGATGCCAGTGATGATGGCCTCTACCGAAGGGGGTATGGAGATTGAAAAGGTCGCCGAAGAGACGCCTGAGAAGATAGTGAAGGTGAATATCGATCCCGCTATAGGCTTTCAGGGATTCCACGGGCGTCAGCTCGCTTTCGGTCTTGGGCTTGCTAAAGAGGAGATAGGACCTTTCATCAAGTTCGCCAAAGCGCTGTATGATGTCTATATGGACAAAGATGCCGAAATGATCGAGATAAATCCTCTCATTAAAACCGGCGACGGAAAATTCCTCGCACTCGACGCGAAGATGGGATTTGACGACAACGCTCTCGGACGGCATCCGGATATACTCGAGATGAGAGACCTTAACGAAGAGGAGCCGACGGAGATAGAAGCCAAAGAGCACGGACTAAGCTACATCAAGCTCGACGGGAATGTCGGCTGTATGGTAAACGGAGCCGGACTTGCAATGGCTACTATGGATATCATCAAGCACGAAGGCGGTGAGCCGGCCAACTTCCTCGACGTGGGCGGCGGAGCCAATCCTCAGACAGTGGCCAAAGGGTTTGAAATAATTCTGAAAGATCCAAACGTAAAAGCGATCTTCGTCAATATCTTCGGCGGAATCGTACGATGTGACCGTGTCGCCAACGGTATACTCGAGGCTACAAAGCTTACGGATGTAAACGTACCGGTAGTTGTAAGGCTCGACGGGACGAATGCGAAAGAGGCTGCAGAGATTCTGCAAAATGCCGGCATCAAAAATATCATTGCGGCTGAAGATCTCGCCGACGGTGCGAAAAAAGCTGTCGAAGCTGCGAAGTAGAAGGAGAAAATAGATGAGTATTCTGGTAAATAAAGATACAAAGGTAATAGTTCAGGGATTTACCGGTAAAGAGGGGACCTTTCACGCATCACAGT
>JAMONQ010000197.1 GCA_027065635.1 Campylobacterales bacterium
TGTAATTGTATCGAAAAAAGAGAAAGATGGCTGTGGTCTGGTAAGTGTAAAAGTATGCACCGCCTTTAAGGAGTAGGAGGAAAAAGGCGGTGCGCAGTTGCCGCCCGAAGGCGGCGGAAACCCGAATTAGAGTTCTGCGTGGAACTTATAGTCGAGCTGTACCCAGTACTTGGTGCGGTCTTTGGCAGAGAAACCTACGTCTCCCTCGCTGAACCATGCACCTTTGAGAAGCAGTCCGAGACCTTTGTTGATCTTGTACTTGTAGGCGACATCGATTTCAGAACCGAGATCATCCTGTCCGGCAGCGTTGGATTTGTCACTGCTGAAGTTGTGGTAGATTCCAACGATCTTTCCGAGCTCTCCGGCGTTGTATCCGAGTTTGAATGTCATATCTTCAAGACCTTCATCCGGTGTACCGCCGAGGAAGACATCAGCCCATCCGTTCATCGCGTGCAGTGTGGCAAGCGGAGTGTAGAAAGCGTTTGTTCCGCTTCCTTTTTCACCGAGTACCTCATATCCTGCACCTACGGTAAAGCCGTTCATCGTAGCGTCTACCGCGATTTTGTAGTAGCTTGCATCCTGATCGGGCTTGCCTGCGTTACCCTCTTCCATAGTGGCGTCGTTTTGGATGGCATACTCTGCCTGATACTTCAGAGTAGCCGCATCCAGGTTGACTTTACCGGTGGCACGGATACCGATATGGTCCGCATAGCTCGCTACCATATAGTCATAGGCAGTCAGCGTAAGCTCCGGCATTACTTTGTAGGAAGCGTGCAGAAGAACAGTATTGGTGTCGGCAGTCGCCTGAACGACTTTGTTTACCCTGCTTACATAAGCGGCAAGAAGGCTCAGGTTTTCGACACCATTATAGATACCGGCAACCAGGTCGTAGGTCTGAGGCATCTGTCTCCAGCCCACGTTACCGATGAAACGGGCATTGTCCAGAACGACCATTTTACGACCGAAGATTCCGGTAAAGCCGTTGGCACTGTAGGAGATGTTTGCCTGAGTCATGCGTGTCTGGGCAGGATCGGCTACGACTGCGTAAGCCGGATCACCGGCTGTTTTACCGTTATAGTCGTTAACAAGCCCGAAGTGGTCTACGCTCATAGCCTGCAGTTGAGCGTTGAGGCCGTCGACTCCGAGCAGTCCTGCCTGTACGCCGATAGCGGTTCGAACGGTCAGTGCGCTTGCATCTTTGTGTACACTGTCGTCTACCGCTTCATATCTCGGTCGAAGCTCTACGTCGAGTTTCGGATTGCTGAGGATACTGTCGAGCGCACCTGCATTGGCACCTGTAGTCGCTGCCGCCGCTGCGATCGCCGCGACAAGACTCATCTTGATTTTGTTCATACTTACTCCCTTGTGGTATTAGGATTAACCGTTCCGGTCAACTCTATATAGTACCCACCCTATATATAATTGGCCGGAACAGCTTTTACCTTACAATTTTACTACGACCCATCCTCTATTTTCTTGACACAAGTCAATAAAATGATGGTTCGATTAACTGTATGTTATTGAAAAATTATTTAAGAAAGTTTTAAATAGGGGGTAAATCGCTTAAATTGGCACAAACTGGAGAGATTAATTATATTTCTCTGTAAACTTTTCAGAATATGGAAGCTTTTTGCAGAGTGCTCATGCGGTTTGCAAAGAACGCTTCGAGCCTTTTGGCTGTTTGGGTATCAAAAGGGGTGGCATTCAGGTACTTTTCATAGTTTCCATTTACGGTTTTTGCCATTTCATGGATCTCGCCTCTGCTCAGGTAGCCGCCGAGAAAGCCGAAAATCTCTTCAGGTGAGATGCTTGTTTTGTTCTTCAGGGATGCGGCAAGGTCTTCTTTTTCCAAAGAGGGATAGATTTTGGTATTGACGACATCGTAAACGGGTGTGGGGCTGAAGCGTTTCGCCTCTTTGAAGAGGGCGATGTTTTTGACATGCAGGTCGCCGTTGCCGACAAGGTAGCTGAAAGCGAACTGTCTGGCGATGTTGCGCATATCTTTCGGCCGGAGTTTAGTCTCCAGAAAGTCAAATATCTCCTCCATCGAGGCGGAGTACTTCTGCTCGCTCTCAAGTTCCATCAGCGATGCAAGTTCATAGGCTTCGTAGACTCTGTTAGGAGGGGATCTGTCGAACCGACGTGTGACGAGGTGGCTCAGCGGATCGCCTGCGAGAAACCCTTTCTCTTTTTGCGGGTCTACAATTATGAAGGTTTCGGCGACCTCGAAACCGAGCTCGAATCGGGCCATTGAAAGAAGCATGTTTTCCACGAGGTTCAGGTCACGAAACTTCAGGTTGTCGACTTTCATGATGGCGTTGGAGTATTCGAATTTTTCCTGCAGACGAAGCTCGCTGCCTGTAAAGACCACACTCAGTTTGGGCTGTGCACCGGAGAGTTTGGAGAGTTTGGTTTCGCCGGAGAAGGGTGAATCGAGTCGTTTTGCATCGATGATCTTTTTCGGAATGTCCAAGCGAATCTCCTCTACCGAAAGAAACGTCTCTTTGTAGCAGCCGGGGTTATAGGAAAAGTCAGGCACCTGTTTGGTGACAGGTGTGGTGGTAATGGCCCCGAAAGAGTCCTCCAGATGCTGCAAAAGGATAAATTTCTCTTTTGTGCCGACACTCCTTTCGAGCTGACGGAGATTCGCTCCTTCGGGCAGCAGATTTTCCAGAAAAGGGGGTATTTTGTCGTAAATTCCGCCAGCGAACTCTTTTTCTCCCCGGTACTTTTCATCGTAGCTAAAGTGATAGATGCCGCTTTCGGTTCGCGTCAGATAACAAAAAGCTGTACCGTTTTTATAGAAGGTGATCGTGTCGGCATTTTCCGTTTTTTGTGAGACGGCCGGGTGCGCACTGTATTTTTGGCGTTTCTTCCTCGAAGTCAGAAATTTCGATATCTGAGTGGGGCCGACCCGGATACCGGTTTCGCTGTAGAGAACGTCGGAAATCTCTGCATACGTATGTTTTTGTCTTACCATCTGGTCGATGGTGTCGGCGTAGATATCGAGCAGTTCGCTTTTTTTCACCCGGATCCTCTCCTCACTGGCATAGTCTCTGCTTCAGTTTAAGCAATTAATAATAAATAATTGCTTAGTTACAAAGAGTAATTATAAGAGAATCCCCGGATATTTTAGAGGTCGGTTTTAGCTTCCCCCGCCTCTCTCCGCTTCGGCGACCAGGACACCTTCGATGAGTTTGTCTATATCGCCGTCCAAAATGGCGTCGACATTGCTGAAGGCCTGATTGCTTCTGGTATCTTTGACCTGCTGGTAGGGAGCGAGCACATAGGAGCGGATCTGGTGGCCCCAGCCGATGTCGCTCTTTTCCACGCCGTCGGCCTCGGCCTTCTTCTTCTCCAGCTCCAGCTCGTAGAGACGGCTCTTGAGCATCTTCATCGCCGTCGCCTTGTTTTTGTGTTGTGAACGGTCGTTCTGGCACTGGACGACGATACCGGTGGGTATGTGGGTGATGCGGATGGCGCTCTCGGTCTTGTTGACGTGCTGGCCGCCGGCGCCGGAGGCTCTGTAGGTGTCGATTCTGAGGTCTTTGTCCTCTATCTCTATATCGATATCCTCATCCACTTCAGGCGAAACCATCACGGAGGCGAAGGAGGTGTGGCGCCTTGCGTTGGAGTCGTAGGGGCTGATGCGGACCAGGCGGTGGATACCGTTCTCGACCTTCAGATAGCCGTAGGCGTTCTCCCCTTTTATAATGAAGCTGACATCTTTGATGCCCGCCTCTTCGCCCGGCTGGTAGTCGAGCACTTCGACTTTGAACCCGTGACGCTCCGCCCAGCGCAGGTACATCCGGTAGAGAATGCTCGCCCAATCCTGGCTCTCGGTACCGCCGGCTCCGGGGTGGATGGAGACGATGGCGTTGTTGGCGTCGTGCGGGCCGCTGAGCATCACTTCGATCTCCACTTTGTTCACCCGCTCTTCGATCTCTGGAGCCTCCGCATAGAGCTGCTCGAGCGTCTCTTCGTCTTTCTCTTCGGTGGCCATTTCGAAAAGATCGAGAGCGTCGTTTACAGCGCTCTCGGCCTCTTCGTAGCGTTTCAGCACCCTTTCGAGTCTGTTTTTCTCCTTCTGAATCTCACCGGCTCTTTTGGCATCGCTCCAGAAGTCCTCCGCCATCTCCATCTTCGAAATCTCTTCGAGGCGTCTTTTGATCTCTTCAGGCTTGACGATATTCCTGATATTCTCTATTTTGGTCTGAAGCTTTTTCATCAGTTCGGAAAATTCGTAACTGTCCACAGGCAATCCTCTTTGCTATAATTGCGTAATTATACACTAAAGGTTCTATGTGCAGATCGTACGCGGTATCGAAGAGTTGAGACGTGCCCGGGAGGCGCTGGAAGGGAGTGTGGGATTCGTTCCTACGATGGGGGCGCTGCACCAGGGGCATCTGACACTCATAAAAAGATCCACCGGTGAAAACGACCATACCATCGTTTCGATTTTCGTAAATCCGACCCAGTTTCTCCCCGGCGAGGATCTCGACTCCTACCCCAGAAGAGAGGAGGCCGATCGCAGGATATGCGAAATAGCGGGAGTGGATATACTCTTCATGCCCGAAGTATCTTCTGTTTACGGAAAAGACGAGGTGACGCTCAAAGCGCCGGAGTATCTCGGTTATATTCTCGAGGGGAGCCGCCGTCCCGGCCATTTTGACGGCGTGGTGCAGGTGGTGATGAAGCTTTTCAATCTTACACGCCCGGACCGGGCCTATTTCGGAAAGAAAGATGCGCAGCAGCTCGTTATTCTGCAGAAGATGGTGAAAGATCTCTTTCTGCCGCTTAAACTTGTCCCCGTCGAGACCGTACGGGAGGATGACGGACTGGCGCTAAGCAGCAGAAATGTCTACCTGAGCCCGACGGAACGGGCTGAAGCGCTGGCGATTTCCCGGTCCCTGAAGCGTGCCTCGAGGCTCGTCATGGCCGGAGAGCTCAGCAGTGAAGCGATAAAACAGGAGATGTACGCGATCATGAAAGCGTTGGACGTGGAGTATGTCGAGATCGTGGACCGCAGCTTCAGACCTCTGGAAAAGGTGAAGATCCAGGATACGATCATTC
>JAMONQ010000198.1 GCA_027065635.1 Campylobacterales bacterium
TCTCACCTTCAAATCCGAATACTTCAAGCCATCGCCGGATCGATACATTGTTGTCACCGCTAAGTTCGATATATCGCTGCAGTATGGTGTTTAGAGCCTCTTCGTTGGCGATCGTTCCGTTTTTGAACCACGGCTTTTCGAGTACTATTTCGCTTCCAGTCATTCTTTCGTAGCTGTCGCTATCGAAGCTGTCCAGCAGCAAGGATATGAGAAGCGGCTGATTTTTTAGTTTCATCCCGTCCAGCCAGTCAAGAAAGCTTATCAGCGCCTGCTGATCATGGAGCACCGCATCCAGAAAGCGGTTGATATTGATACTGCTTTGAGCGGAAGTCAGGGAGATCGAGCCGTTTATTGAGCCAAGATCCATCGAAACCGGAATATTCGAGCCGTAAAATATATCCTCTTGTGTGAAGTTCTGCTTTTTCAAAAAGTCGCTCATATCGTTTAGCAGCAGATTCGTCTGGATAATGGCGATATTTTCTCTGACACTCCTTTTTACCTCCAGCCCCTCTTTGAGAAAGAGCATGACTACGGTAGCGAGCATCAGCATTATTGCAAGGGTGATAAATAGTACGACACCGCGTCTCATTTGTCACCTTTGTATAGAGTCATGACGATCGGAGCAATCTTTTCACACCGAAGAAGGATATCGAAACGCCCTTTTCTGTCCGATATTCGAAAAGAGCTGCACTCTTCGGCCAGTTTATCGGCAAAAAAGTATGTACCGTTTGTATCGCCGATATAGTTTCTGCCGAAAAAGTCTATCTGCTTCGTCGCTTCTATGCGTATCAGGGCTCTGGAGTTGGCGCTGATGTAGTAGTGCACCCATGGTCTTGCTATGTCGTATATGGAGTTTTTCGTTATAAAAGAGATGCGGTCGTATCCGGCTTCATGAATTATGACGGGAGCTTTTCGTATCTGTGCCAGATCTCTTGAAAAGAGAGAGAAGATCGATTGGCTCTTTGTCACCTCCCTGACCGACTCATTGTATCTGGCATGACCGCTTTTGACACTTCCTAGCGTAGCGTATATGTAGGTAAACACGATGGCGGTGAGCATGATGGAGATGAGCATCTCGATTAGAGTGAATCCGGCTCTCACGGTACTACCCTGACAAATCCCACACGCACACTCTCTTTTTTGACGGCCACGGGGTAGAGCATATAGCTTAGATCGAGATCGCCGCTTTTAAAGAGGGTCATCTTTTTGCCTTTGCCGACATCGATTTCGGCAGAGATACTTTTAAGCCAGAAAAGTTCATCATCCCGAAGCCCGGTAAACTTAGTCATATCGTATAGAGAGTCTCTTTTTAAAGTAGAGCGTCTACTCTCGTAAAGAGCCGGCGTACTCGTATACAAAAGAAGGGACTTCTCTTTGTATTTGGCGACTTCGTTTTTGATCCAGCCGTCGAGTTTCAGCAGCGCCAGACCCATTGTAAAGAGTATGAAGATACTGATCAAAACCTCCAAAAGGGTAAAAGCCTCTCTGCTATTGCGCATAACCGGCCCTGTCCGGAAGATAGTCGCTCTGGCGCATGAAAGATATCATCGTTACAGGATCTGAAAAGTCATACACTTTGCCCAGAGGGTGGATATAAAACCATCTTTCGTCTACCCTCACTATCAGGGGATCGAAAAGTCCGTTCGCCTTGCAGCGGAGGGAAAATCTCGGCTTGAACTCGCGGTTTTCTATTTTCATATGCGGGTAGTCGATAGACCGGAGCGTCTCGTCCGGTGTTACGATATAGGCTATGCCGCTGCTTCTGAGCTTGATATCGTCTCCTTCTATTTCGCCTTCACTTGAAAGAAGACACTCGCCGTTTTCCATGCAGTATAGACTAAGCTCCCTCTTCATGTAAAGTGGACTCGAGCGGAAAAGGGAGGTGATGTTTTCAAGCGACAGGTCGGTTGCACTCTCCTTGTCGCTCTTTGGCATGATATAGTTGAAAGCGAGTGCGTAGATGATACCCATAAGAAGCAGTACAATCAGCAGCTCTACGAGAGTGAAGGCGTACCTTTTTACGGAGGCTTCGACATTGAAAAAGTGACGCCTAAAACCGGATAGGAGAGAGTCTGTGGCGGTTGACGGGGAGCAGAGCAGATGAGTGGACTTCGGTTTCATCTTCATTCTCCCCGCTCCGCTACCCGTATTCTTATTGTCTCTCGCACTCCTTGAGTGTAATATCCCCGGCTTCTCCTTCGCCTCCCTCTTTACCGTCCGCACCGAGGCTTATGATTTCGATATCTCCATCGTTGTTCAGATAGACGTACGGGTGTTTCCATGGATCTTTCGGCAGCCGTTTGCTCTCCAGGTAGCCGGAAGGCGAGTAGTTGGTATACTTTTCCGGGTCCGGATTTTCAAGAAGCGCTGCAAGTCCCTCTTCGGTTGTCGGATAGAGTCCGTTGTCGAATTTGAACGATTTGAGCGCCTCTTCGATATTTTTCATCTGGATACAGACAAGTTTTCTCTTCGCACTCTCCGCTTTTCCGATAAGATTCGGCAGAACAAGGGCACTCAAAAGTCCCAGGATCACTATTACGATCATCAACTCGAGCAGAGAGAAGGCTCTGCGGCTTTTTCGGCTTCGGATTTCTGATTTTCTGTTTCTGTGAGTTTTATCGACCACGTTTGTTACCTTATTCGTGAATTTTTAAATGCTTCATATATCGAGGGTCTTTCGGTTTTGCGCATCCGGATCACCCCTCGAGGCTGATGGAGAAGATCGGCAGGAGCATCGATATGACCAGAAAGCCTATGATGCCGCCTATAGTAAGCATCAAAACCGGTTCCAGAAGCGCCAGCATCACCTCGATACGGTCCCGGTTTTGCTGCGCGTACAGCTCCGAGAGACTCTTGAGTGAAAAGGCAAGATGCGAACTCTTTTCACCAAGTGCCACCGCATTTATAAAGTCGTTTGGGATTTCGCGCTCCTTGACATTTTCGCGCACGGCCCGGGTGAAGCTTTTACCCTCTACAATCTGTGTCGCTATTTTACCAAAAAGTTTTTGAAGATATCGGTTTCCGACTGTCTGTGCGGCATAGTTGAGAGCCTGGGCAAAAGGAACACCGCTTTGAAGAAGAAGCGACATGACACGTCCGAAGCGGCCAAGCTCCATCGAAGTGATCATATCTCCGAAAAGAGGGATTTTAAGCACCATACGGTCCATAATATATCCGAACCGCCGACTCCTTTTCCAAAAGAGAGTAACCGCCGCGACCGCGGAGACGAGGATGATTAGTATGATCCATGAGTATGTCTGAAAAAAGTGTGAGAGTGCGAGCGTGATTTTCGTAGCGGTAGGCAGCTCGCTCTTTGTAGCTTCGAACATATCGACGATTTTTGGAATGATTGTCGTGAGCATGAAATTTATCATCGCTACGGCGATAAGAAGAATGAACGTAGGATAGATGAACGCTTTTGCCACATCCCGCTTGATACGCTCTTGCTCCTGTACGTAGTCAGCCAGTTCGAGCAGTACCATTTCGAGATTACCGCTCTTTTGGGCGACTTTGACGGTATGCAGGAAAAAGGGAGGTACGGTATAGACGGTTTGGGCCGCAAGAGCGTCGTAAAAGGATCCGCCGCTTTCGATGTGTCTTGCTACCTCTTCGAGAAAGTTACGCTGTTTGGAGCCTTTGGGGTAGTTTTCCGCGACCAGATGAAGACCGCGCGGCAGTGAAATCCCGGCTTTGAGATAGAGGCTCAAGTTGCGTCCGAGTGCGACGGTAAGTGCCGGAGGAAGCTCTCTTGCAAAGAGATTGCGGTGTAGTGATATACTCTCTATCAGTATGCCCGAGTGTCTGAGCTGCTCTTTCGCCTCCTCTATCGATGTGGCGGTGATGGTACCCCTGGTCCGTTTTCCGGACGAGTCGTAACCTTTGTATCGGAAGGTCATATACTCTTGACCCCTATGCGTACCGCTTCAGGAATACTCGTTTCACCGTCTGTAACCATCCGTCTCAGCTCCGTAAACATCGGTCTGAAGTCTGTGTGCTCGAGAAGATAGCGTTTGATACTCTGCTCGTCGGCGCCGCTTTTTATCTGCTGGGCGAAAGCTTCATCTACAACTATGATTTCACCGATGGCACGTCTGCCGATATAGCCTGTCTGGCCGCATTTGTCACATCCTTTGGGGCCAAAAAGAGATATCCCGTGAGGAAGGTCGAAATAGCGAATATCCTCGTCACTCGGCTCGTATGGTACCTTGCAGTGGGGGCAAAGAAGTCTTACGAGGCGCTGGGCTATGATGCCTATGAGGGTCGAGCTTACCAGAAACGGGTCGATCCCCATATCTATGAGCCTCGCAATGGCGGCGGAAGCACTGTTTGTATGCAGAGTGGATAGAAGCAGGTGCCCTGTCATGGCGGCCTGTACGGCTATTTTGGCAGTCTCTTTGTCTCTCATCTCTCCGACCATAATCACATCAGGATCCTGGCGCAATATCGAGCGGAGAGCCTCGGAAAAGGTGAGGTTGACCTTTTCGTTTACCTGTATCTGGTTGATTCCCTCGGCATTGTACTCGACAGGATCTTCTACGGTTACAATATTGTAGTGGTCGTGATCTATCTCTTTGAGAAAGGAGTGCAGGGTCGTAGACTTTCCGCTTCCGGTTGGGCCGGTGATTAGAATCATTCCGTAACTGTGTTTTAGAAGAGACTTTAGCTTGACGAATACATCTTCGGAGAAGCCGAGCTGCTGAAGCGATGGGATCGACTCTCCTTTCATGAGAAGTCTGAGAACCGCCTTTTCGCCGTAGTAGGTCGGCAGAATGGAGACCCTTACATCCACTCCGGCTCCCGCAATGGTGATTTTCGTGCGGCCGTCCTGGGGAATGCGGGATTCGGATATGTCGAGATTCGAGATAACCTTGATACGGTTGATTATCGATCCTATGGCGCTCTTGTTCAGAGTGGCTACACGGTTAAGTACTCCGTCTATGCGAAAACGGACATCTCCATCCTTTTCGAATGTCTCTATGTGTATATCGGTAGCGCGGCGTTTGAGCGCCTGAACGAAAAGAGAGTTGACATAGCGGATAATCGGGGCGGAGTCTTCGCTTGCGAGAAGATCCTCGTTTTGAAGGAAACTTTCGATCTCTTCGGCGGTTTCAAAACCCTCTACGCCCCCTATACCCTCTTCGCTTCTGAGTTCGAGAAAACGGGTCCTGAGCGCTTCATAGCTCTCTTCATCCAGTATTGCAAGAGGTAGATCTTCGCTAAAGTGGGACAGGGCATTCAGCATGTCGGCATCCGGATTTTCGCGAATGAAGACGTGCGCTTTGTTGTTGTATATCCCGAAAAGCAGCCCGTTTTTTAGATAGAAATCTATCTGGGGTATATCGGTATAGATCTCCGGTTCGGCATGAACTGGACTCTTCGTCATTCGCTCTTCCTGTTTGTATCGCCCTCTTTTTCGAGCTCTTTTTCGAGAATCCTGGCCAGTTTCGCCTTGAGCTCTTCGCTCTTGGCGATTTTCTCCTGAATCTGTGCAAGAGAGCCGCTGTTTTTTACTATATATGGTGTCAATATCACTATTACGTTGATCTGGTCGGTCGTTTCGGAAGTCGAGCGAAATAGCCCGCCCAAAAAGGGCAGGTCACCGAGGACCGGAATTTTGGTCAGCGCTTTGGAGTAGTAGTTTTTAAGCAGTCCGCCCACTATTACACTCTCTCCGTCGTTTACGATGGAGACGGTGTTGACTTCGCGCTTGAGTGTAGTGGGGCGGTCGGCGGCGACTGTACTTGCACGATCTATATCTTCGATCTTCGTTTTCACTTCCAGCAGCACTTTATCGTCGCTGGCGATTTGCGGCTTTACCTCGAGGGTCAAACCGATATCCTCCCTGCTGTAGGTGTTTCTGGTCAAAGAGGTGGTATCGTTTCCCGTCGCCTGGCTTGTAAGTATCGATATCGTCTTTCCTACGTAGACAGTCGATTTCTTGTTGTTGATGCAGAGGATATTCGGCTCCGATACAACGTTTATAGCGCCGTTTTGTTTGAGCAGATCTATGATGGCTCCAACCGCTATACCTTTGGTTGTGGTACCGAAATCTATCGTATTGGCGAGTGTGGAAGGAAGTACGAAAGATGATCCGCCCATATTGAATACGGAGGTAGCTATGGTGTTTCCGGTCGCAGCTCCGCCGGCAAGTCCCCATTTTATTCCGAGATTGTTGAGTCTGTTCTGGCTAATTTCGTAAATGTGGGCCTTGATATAGACCTGCTGCTGCTCAATATCGAGCTTTTTGATGATATCGCTGATCAGTTTAACCGCTTTTGGAGTCCCTGTGATGGCTATGGCATTGATATCCTCTTTGGCCTGAATGGAAATTTGTGCCTGTGTCTGTTTGTCGAAACTCTTCATCAGGCCGTTTACTATCTTCAGTGTGGCGCCAGCTTCGGCGTTGTTCAGGAAAATGACATCGCTGGCCATCTCTCTGGCGCTGTTTTGGCTGTCGTACTTTTTTACTATCGAGACGGCGCGTTCTATATCGTAGGCGTCGGCGATGACGATTATCTTGTTGCTTTTTGCGTCGGCATTCAGAGTTACGGGATATCTGAAAGATGTATTGAGAGCTTTGAAGACGGTGGTCAGACTCTTCGTTGCCTCCGTAGCGTCTGCATTGTTCAAGGATACAAACCGGATCTCTTTGCGCATAGGCCTGTCGATTTTACGCAGGGTTGTTTCGAAATTTTTTATATGCTTGGGATAGTCGCTGATGATGATGATATTTTTTTCATTGTCGAATGTGACAGAGGCGAACTGGCTGCTTAGATAGCGCAGCTTCTGCACGGCGTTTGCAGCTTTGATATAGTGTACCGGAATGATTTTGGTAACCATACCGGCTTTTGATTTCTGACCTGATGGAGCCGCCATCTTCTTTGCGTTTGCCGCACGTGTTACCATGATGTAGCCGTTGTTTCCGTCTACGACTGTATATCCCTTGCTTTGCAGAATCTGCGTCAGAAGCGGCAGCAAATCCTTTTTATCGATCGGCTCTTCGGATATGAAGTTGACGTTGCCGTTTATCTTGTCCGTCACCAGGATATTGTTGCCTGTCTGTTTGGCTACGAAGCGGATAACGTCCCTGATTGGAGTGTCGTTGAAATTGATCGTGATTTTTTCCGCATTCAGCAGGGCAGGAATCAGTAAAGCTCCGATCAGAAAAATCTTAAAAAATCTCATATTTGAGCTCCTTGCTCTCTTTGCCGCGTTTGATAGTAAGCGAAAGTGAATTTAGTTGTTCGAGTCTGTTGAAATAGGTAAAAGCGTCACTTTCGCTCTTTATCGGTTTTCCGTCGATCTTTTCTATAATATCGCGTTTTTGTAAGCCCATTTTATCAAAAACCGATCCTTTTTTCACATTCGAGATACCGAAGCCTATCAGTTTGTTGTCTTTATATACGGGGTTGATACTTATATATCGGAAGATTTTTTTCAAATCGTGCATTTCGCGCAGCAGCTCTCTTGGAACGAAGATGGTATCCCCCTCCTTGCGTACTTCCTCTACAAGCTCTCTTTCGGCGGATTTTCTCTTTTTCGTAGATGGTGTTCTTGAAGAAGAGGAGGCTTTTTTCTTCATGCCGAGCCAGTATGTGCGACCGTTTTTTGTAAATTTCACCCTTTCGATATATACCTCTTCGAGTCTGAACCCATCGATCGTCTCTCCTACCGAGAGAAGTTTGCTTTTACCGTTTTTGACTATTATGGCCATGCCGGGATTGGCCACGGCGGTCATGGTGAGGGTGTATCCTCTAAGCGACTCCTCTTTGCGAATCGGAGGCGGAGTCGATTTTTTGGTTTGTGTATCGTTGAGCGTGAATGCGGATACGAAGTTGTATGTATAGTCAGGCTTTGCCGACTCGCTTTTGCACTCCAGCTTGGGTGCAGGCGGCAAAAAGAGCTCGATCGCGACTGCCGCTATTTTGGCTCCGAGTATCAGCAAAAGCCACGGTAGCAGCCTGGCGAACAGGACTTCAAAACGAGAGAGCATAGATATACTTTCCCCCTTTTGTTTTAAACATCCTTAGAGTCCGGCCAAACTTTCGTTTCATGAGCGAAGAGGGGAGCAGCTCCAGCGTAAGCGTACGGCTGCTCCACGATACTCTTCCGTTTATCACTCCGAAATCTCCCCTTGAATATACTTTTCCGCTTAGCGGTTCAAAACGTATAGACTCGATAGATGGAGGCAGCATATCTGCGGCGATCCCTTCGATCCTTATTCCGGAAACCTCCGCGATCCAGGGGTGAAACTCTGCGCTTTTTACTTTCGCGACCGGAGAGTGGCCGTAAAGAAGTGTGATGTTTTTTATAGAGCATCCTGTCGTAGAGGTTTCGCGATCCATATAGCACATGGTTATACCGGCATTTTCTGACAAGGTATTTATAGCCAGGTTGCAAAGCCTCTCCTTGGAGATGAACAGTACGACAAGAAAGATCCCCAATGTGAAAGCGGTGATAAAAATGAGTATACGCTTCACCCAGATCATCTCAAGACCTCGACATGCACTTTTAGCGTATCTTCCGAAATCTTTTTAGCGGTGAACCTGCCTATTCTGATATTGCTGTTTAGCAGTTTTTTGAGTACTCTGTCCGCTTGCGGCGCCTTTACGCTGAAAGTATATGATCTTTTTCCCTTTTTGCTCTCGACTTCAGGCTTTATGCCGTACATTCTAAGCATCGTTTCCATCTGCTTCAGAGCTTTCTTGTTCGCCTCTTCGGACCATAGGGCTTTAAGTGCTTCGTATCGTGCTGTCGTCTCCTCTTTTTTCAGGTACTCCTTTCGGGTTTTTGAAATCTCGTTATTCAGATAAAACGCCCCTCCCGCCCAGACAAGAAGGATGAGTGCCGCAACGGGTGCCAAAAACTCTGTTCTATTCAAAACTGCACCCCTTTTTTGCATCACACTCGAGCAACTTCATGTGGGAGTCGAGAGCTTTTTTTATAGCGGATCTCAATCTTTTTTGCTCGGAATCGATCTTTCTGTATTTTTTTGAAAGGGCTTTTATTTCGTACATCGTTTTTCGAGAATCGTTCGCGGCCGATTTTTGCTTGAGTGCGTTTAGCGTCTGGTAACGAAGAGCCAGATCGGTACCCGCCGCCGTAAGCAGTAAAACTACAAAGAGAGCCGCCATCCACGAGGAAACACTCTTCGAGGTCGATTTGTTGAAAGGCTTGGCCAGCGATTTTATATCTATCGAATCAAGAGAGGGTATGCTTCTTGACTCCTCGTGTATCTCTATACAGATACCGTTGATAGTGTCGGCTATCAGGGTATCGTCTATTCTTAGAGGCATCTGGTCTGAAAACTGCTGAAGAAAATAGCGTGGTGCGGTTTTTGCGACGCTGTCCGGGATCAGGCTTTCAACCCTGTTTTCATCGAATGCGTAGCAATCGAAACCGTTTCCTCTCTTTTCGACGTGTATCGAGGTGTACGAAGAGGGTCTGGAAGCAAGAACGGAGTCCGCGAGTTTTTTCGCTTTGGCTACGGACCTGGCCGGAAGATCGGCATGAGCGTACCAGTATAGAGAAGGGGACAACACTACGGTTTCAGCCGGAGTATCCTTTATTATCGTACCGTTCTCTCGTATATAGTAGAGTGCCAATTCTTTTCCTGAACCGATATCGTTTGTAAAGCCTGAAAAATATCTATAAATCAATAGACATTATAGGCAATCGAGTATAAATGTTTATTGAACAGAGAGAAATAGCCTCTTGAAAAACTAATAATATTCAAAAAAAATATTTTATGCTACCATATGGTGCTTTAAACTATCATCACTCTGGCCGATCTTAATATCGACAAAAATATAAAGGAGCGTAAATGAAGCGATTGGTTCGCAGCGGTTTTGGTATTTGTGTAGCGGCGGTTGCCGCGAGTGCTATGAGTTTTCAGCCGCTTGGGTTTGAGAGTATGGGTATGGGCGGAGCCGGTGTCGCCAGTGCTACCGGGGCGATGGCCCCATATTACAACCCCTCCCTGTTGGCCGTCAAGGGTCATACGACAGAAATCACACTCTCTGCCGGAGCTGGAGTTTCAGAGTACAATCTGGCTGAAAACCTCGATAGACTGAGCAACGACGATTTGACTGGAACGCTGGACAGAATCGCCCAGAACGCTCCGCTGCCGGGACAGAACTCCGATGAGGATCGTGCAAATATCCAGGATGCGCAGAGCGTACTCCGCACGATGGCCGGTCAAAGCAGCGGGCTCGTTCTTACTCCCGGAGCTGCGTTTGGAGTACAGATAAAACAGTTTGCCGTAGGCCTTTATATGACTTCGGATGCCACTGCATCTCCGGTGATTGACGGCAACAGACTCGATCTTATGGTTTATGACAGTGCCAACGATCTGTACTATTACTATGACCCCGAGACAGACACATACTCTCTTATTACACAAAGCGAATATGAGAACAAATCACTGGAGTATGCGCTAAACAGCGGAAAAACGTATCTCGCTCTCAAAGGACTTAGCGTTGCGGAGGTTCCTTTAAGCTACGGTCACGCTTTCGAGACTGCGTACGGTACTTTCGGAGTAGGAGGGTCGCTCAAATATATGTACGGCATCACCTACAATACCAAGGTGAGCATAGATACAAACTCAGGAGACGTAAGCGACTCGTTCGATAACAGAGATAAACGTACTTCAAGCTTCGGTGCCGACATAGGAGCCTATTTCGCTCCGAACAAAGTGCCGAATCTGCGTGTAGGTATCGTGGCAAAAAACATCAACTCTCCCGAATTTGATACCGTTACCGACGAAGTCTACACGCTCGATCCGATGGCAAGAGCAGGAGTCTATTATGCCGGTTTGGATCATTGGCTCGATGTGGCTCTCGATATCGATCTAACTTCCAACAAAACCTTCCTGGACGGTATCGAGTCGCAATATATAGGCGGAGGTGTCAATATCCATCCCACTCAGTTCTTCTCTATCCGTCTCGGTGCCATGCAGAATATGGCAGACGATACTTTCGGTACCGTCTTGACGGCAGGGCTCGGAGTAGGGTTCAAACAGCTTCATATAGACCTCTCCGGTATGGTAAGTACCGAGACAGGATACTACGACGGTAATGAAATTCCCCGATATGCCAGAGTGAATCTCGCACTGGTTTCCCGCTGGTAGCGATTTTGGTATACCCCTTATGGGGTATGCCAAAATACCTCTATTTCCGATCTTCGAACCGTACACTTTTTTTTGAAACTCTATTTTCATGAATTTTGGCTAAGATAACGGGTAGTTCAACAAAAGGGATCCGATGAAAGCGAATGGAAAATATGGTGAAGTTTTTGCTGCGATTCTCGTTCTTGGTGCCGCTTTCTACTTTCTGTACAGCAAAGGGATAATATTTGCGAATTTTGAAAGTGTGGGTGCCAAAACCGCATATGAAATGATACGAAAGAAACCGGATATCGTAGTACTCGATGTGCGTACCGAAGAGGAGTATACGAATGACGGGCATTTGGAAAATGCACGGCTGCTGCCTCTGCAACGGATAGAAAAGGAGCCTGACTTACTCGATAGCTTCAAGGGCAAAACTCTTCTGGTCTATTGTCGAAGCGGACACAGGAGCGTAGCTGCCGCCAGAATACTCAATAAACTCGGAATCGAAGCGATCAATCTCGAAGGGGGTATAAATGCATGGAAACGGGAAGGTCTGCCCGTAATCAGGTAGCAGATATTTCAAACAGCGGTTCGTAACCGGCACGGTTCGAACTCAAACCGGAAAGTAGACTTTATCTATCATCTCTTTATATTCGCTTTCGACATCGCTGTCTATCGTTATGCCGCCTCCGCTTTTGTAGACGAGCCCCTCTTCGCTTCGTTCGATATAGCGTATCATAACGGCGCTCCAAAGCCTACTGCCGTCGCAGACTCCGAATACCCCGGTAAAAAACCCCCTTTTGTGTGACTCTATCGAGGCTATGATTTCACAGGTTCTTTTTTTCGGGGTACCCGTTATGGAGCCTGCCGGAAGCAGCGCATCCATGATCTGTCCGAGTCTTTGCGGCCAGTCATGGGAGAGTTTGGCCTCTATTTCCGAGCTTACCTGAAGCAGTGTCTTGTCGGCCGTTGTAATACGATCGAGATATCTGAACCTTTTTACCCTTACACAGGAGCCTACTATACCGAGATCGTTTCTAAGCAGGTCGACGACCATGACATGCTCTGCCATCTCCTTTTGATCGCTCATGATCTTTTCCGCCGCATCGGGCAGTGAAGCGTCGATCGTTCCTTTCATCGGAAAAGTTTTTATTGTGTCGTTTTCGATAGTGACGAAGGGCTCTGGCGAGAAGCAGACAAACTGATCCTTGAATAGAAGCTTGAAGGGGGCATTGGCTCTTTCATAAATCTCTTCGAGTGAAAGTGAAAAGTCGATAGGGGTCGGGAAAGTGAGATTTAGCAGGTAGCTGTTTCCGGCCCGAATCTCCTCTATAACCTTCTCAAACGCCTCGCCGTATAGATGAAACGGTACCGGAAACTTGCGTATTTTCGGTACTTCGATATTGTTGTAAGGCTTGGCTCCGCGTGATACTTTTATATTTGCCGGAAGTTCGTCCAGCGGGCAGGTAAAAACTTCACTCTTGTCATAAGAGATGACAAAGAGAAACGGCCTGCCTTCTCGCGCCAAAGCGGAGAGTCTATCCATTGGCCAGTATGAGCTTCTTGAGTGCCGCCATACGAACGACTACACCGTTTTGTACCTGCTCCAGAACCTTGCAGCGGGGATCGGCGAGCATCTCATCGTCTATATCGATATTTCTGTGTACCGGTCCGGGGTGAAGCAGCAAAATCTCTCTGTCGCCCATCCGCTCTCCGGTTATGCAGTAGTCGCTCGCATAATCCTTGAGACTTGCGTATATCGGGTAGGCGTGGCGTTCTGTCTGGGTGCGCAGACTCATGATGATATCGACTTCATCAAGAACGTCTTCGAGTCTGTGGGTAGATGGAAAATCGGTTTTCGGCATAAAGTGAGGAGGTGCGACGAGTCTTATTTTCAATCCGAATCTGGGCAGGAGTCTCATATTCGAGTTTGCCACTCTCGAGTTTTTGATATCGCCTACGATAGCGATTTTTTTCCCTTCTATGTCGCCGCCGAAGTGGCGCCGGATCGTGAAGAGATCCAGAAGCGCCTGACTCGGATGGGCGTGGGCGCCGTCACCGGCATTGAATATGGCGCAGTCGACATGGTGCGAAATCTGCTCCGGTGTTCCGCTTTGGGCGTGACGGACTATGATCGCGTCGGGTCCCATGGCGTTGAGATTCGCTGCGGTGTCGTAGAGGGTCTCTCCTTTTTTTGTGGAGCTTTTGGCCACATCCAGGTGTACCACGTCGGCTCCGAGTTTTTTGGCGGCTATTTCGAAACTGCTGCGGGTCCTGGTAGAGTTTTCGAAAAAGAGTGTGATGATAAGGCGGTTTTGCAAAAGTTTCGGGGGCGGCTTCTGCAAAAAGCTTTCGGCATCCGCAAAGAGCGCTTCGATCTCTTCACGGCCAAGATCGTCGGTGGTAATCAGGTGCCGCATTGCGCTCCTTTGCATCGGGTTTTTCTATCGTGAAATTATACCAAGTTTGTGACATATGCCGCATATTTTGATAAAATGCGCACTATCTCACAATCTGTTTTCAGCGAGGAATTGTATGAAGCATTACATTAAAAGGATCTCCACCTACGCCGTGGCCGGCTCTATCGGAGCGGTCGTTGCGGCACTGCTTTCCGGGTGCGAACAAAGACCTGTAGATAGCGGCGATACCTTTACGCAGGCGAGCCAGAAGCAGGGAGCCTTCGTCGTGATAGACGAGGTGGAGCCGAACCGGTACAAGATCGCCGAAGAGTATCCGTCGGATACCACCAGGGTGATTTTGAGAAAACTCGACGGAAGCGAGAAAATTTTGAGTCAGGAGGAGCTCGATGCTCTGGTGGCGCAGGAGGCGAAGCGAATCGAAAACGGAGAGTCGGCACTGACTCAACCAGGCGGCGGCGGAGGGCTCAGCCTGGGTGAAGCGCTGCTTGCGTCCGCCGCAGGCGCTATCATCGGAAGCTGGATAGGGAGCAAACTCTTCAACAACCCAAACTACCAGCAAAACCGCCAGCGGAGCTATAAATCACCGTCTGCCTACAATCGCAGCGTCAACAGTTTCAATAAGGCCAAGCAGGCCAGAAGCTCGTCTGCCGCCAGATCCACCCGCTCCGGCTTTTTCGGATCTACCGGCAGAAGCGGTGCGACACGCTCGACTTTCGGTTCATAAAGGCAGGTGATGGTAAAACTTGAAAAACTCGAGCCGCTGACACCGGAGTTTTTGGAGTCGATAGGTTTTTACTGGCATACCGACAGCGACAAGAGTCCATATATAGCCGATGAAGCGGTTATGGTTACCGAAGAGGAGGCCGAAGCCTACTACGAGGCGGTAAATACCCTTTATGAAATGTATGTGGAGGCTGGAGACTATGTAGTGCAAAACGATCTTTTTCACGAGATCGGAATCCCTTTCAATCTGGTGGATGCGGTCAAAAAGAGCTGGGAGAACGATGTGCACTGGCATATCTACGGCAGGTTCGATCTCGCAGGCGGCATAGACGGCAAACCTATAAAGCTGATCGAGTTCAACGCAGATACGCCGACAGCTCTTTTTGAGACTGCCATCGTGCAGTGGGCGCTCCTCAAGGCCAACGGAATGGATGAAGCCGGACAGTTCAACAATCTGTATGAAGCGATACGTGACAATTTCAAACGGCTGATAATGCTCGAAGGAGATATAGGGGAGTTTGAGCGCTACTATCGGGGATGGAAGATCCTTTTTAGTTCGGTGCGCGGCCACATCGAAGATGAAAATACGACGAAGTTTTTACGCAAGATTGCGGATGATGCCGGTTTCCATACCGCTTTTGCCCATGTGGACGAGGTGGAGTTTTCCGATGAGGAGGGGATCTTTTACGACGGAGTTCAGTATGAGTACTGGTTCAAGCTCATTCCATGGGAGGTGATTGCGATAGAAGAGAGCGATCTGGCAAGGATTCTGACCAAAATTATGGATAACCAAAAAGCGATCATTCTCAACCCGGCATATACCCTGATGTTTCAGTCAAAGGCGATGATGAAGATTTTGTGGGATCTTTTCCCGAATCATCCCCTGCTTCTTGATACATCTTTCGAGCCGCTTTCGATCAAGCAGGTGCAAAAGCCGTTCTTCGGTCGAGAGGGAGGCGGCGTGAAGATACTGGATGAAAATGCAAACGTGATAGAGTCTGCCGAGGAGATTTATACGGAGCAGCCCTCGATTTTCCAGGAGTATATCGAACTGCCCAGGGACGCCGATGGGCGAAGCTACCAGGCGGGAGTTTTTTTCGCATACGAAGGATGCGGTCTTGGATATCGCAGAGGCGGAGAGATTCTGGACAATATGAGCAAGTTCGTCAGCCATTTTATTGTCGGAGAGCGCTCTTGAGTGGCAGGATACTTCTTCTCGAGGATGAGCGCTCTCTTGGAGAGACGATCAGGGAGCTTCTCGAAGAGAACGGATATACGGTGGACTGGGTTCAAGACGGTGCGGAAGCTGCGGAGCTAAGTTATGACAAAAGGTACGATCTTTATGTTTTCGATATCAATGTTCCGGAGTTGAACGGCTTCGATCTGCTGGAGGGACTGAGAGCGGCGGAAGACGAGACGCCGACAATCTATATCAGCGCAATGTCGGATCTCAAAGCGATAGCGCGCGGTTTTGAAACAGGAGCTGACGACTATATAAAAAAACCATTCTATCCCGAAGAGCTGCTTATTCGTATAAATGCCAGGCTGGCACCCAAAAAGGATACTTTGCGATGCGGCGATGTGGAGATGGATATTCGCAACGGGATCGTCAAAAAGGATGGTGTCACTATATCTTTGGGTGAAGTTCAGCTCGCTCTTTTGGAGCGTTTTTTATCGCATAGGGGAAGTGTTGTCGACAAAGAGGTTTTGATGGAGTGTCTTGAGCATCCGAGCGCTTCGGCGCTCAGGGTGGCTATAAACAAACTCAGAGAGAAGAGCGGACTTAATATTAAAAATGTCAGGGGAGTCGGCTATGTTCTCGAGGAGTGTTGAGAAGGAAGCGTTTTTAAAGAGTTTTTCACTCTTTTTTTCTTCTATGGCGCTTCTTCTGGCTCTTCTTTACTACAATATCTACAAGAGAGAGCTTTTCAATTTCGATCAAAGGCTCTTTTCGGCCATGCGCAACTGCAGCTTCGATCTTGAGTGTCCGGATTTTGAAATAGACTTTGCCGATTCCGGCAGCGAGCTTCCCTATACGCTGAAAAAGGGTGACAACGGAGTTTATGCTCTCTTTCCCATAGATGGAAGCAGCAGATATATGCTCAAGATCATATATCCCGCGCAGAGCTATGAAAAAGAGAAAAACTCGATTGCCAAAGAGAGTGCATTGGAGTTTCTTGTCGCTTTGATTGCCGTTTTGCTGCTCTCTATACTCTTCTCGTTTTACGCTATTCATCCGTTGAGAGAGGCTTTGAAACTGACAAGAGAGTTTGTAAGAGATATACTGCATGATTTCAATACACCTTTATCTATCGTCAGACTGAATACGAGGATGCTGAAGCGAGAGCTCCGGGACAACAAAAAGTGTCTACGGATAGAGGATGCCGTGGAGACTCTTTTAAGGCTTCAGGAGAATCTGAAGGTATATCTGGGCGGACACGATATGGAGGTGGAGTGTTTCAGACTTGATGAAGTCGTCGGCGAGAGGATAGCTTCCATAAAAAAGGGATATCCTGATATAGACTTCGAGTGGAGTCTCGACAGGGCGGAAGTTAGATGCGTAAAAGATGCTATGATTAGAATACTGGACAATATACTGGATAATGCCTGCAAGTACAATGTAAAAGATGGAAGAGTCTTCGTAGAGGTTGACGATTCGAACAAGAGAGTGGTGATAGAGGATAGCGGGATAGGTATCAAGAATCCTGAAAAGGTTTTCGAGAGGTTTTACAGGGAGCATGAAAGAGGTGTCGGAATAGGGCTTCATATAGTCAAAAAGCTGTGTGACGAGATGGGTATCGATGTCGAGGTCGAGAGTCGAATGGAAAAAGGGAGCAGGTTTGTTCTGCACTACGCAAACGTATCGGTTTCGGGCTGCTAACGCTTGTCTGGAATAATGGTTGAAAGAGTTTTTCAAAAAAAGGTACGACCGATGGCTATAGAGAGGATGACGTTACTGTTTGTCGCTCTGTTTTTGATCGGTACTCTGTATGCGCAGGAGAGTTTCGACATAGATAAAAGTATCGAGCGTATCAAAAACGCTCCTCAAGAGGATCGAAGAGAGCTGATGAACAGGTTTAAGAAGATGTTGGCGAAGATGAACAGGGCGCAGCGTATGAAGGCGATTATGAGACTGAAAGAGGGGGTTTTGGGCGGCGAAGGTCTACCGGAACATCCAGTTCTGCCGGATCGAAGTGTGCTTGACGCGGTAGGTATCGGCGGTGCCGTTCAGGCCGGTCACGGTATCGATGACAGAGTGATAAACAGCGGGAGCGAGCGTGGAAGGCATGGCGGAAGGCCTTGAGAAGGAAGCCCTTCCGGCTCATATGAGAGAGGTTTGATGAGACTCCTTTTTTCATCTTTGTGTATAGTCGCGGTAACGGCTATGGCTTACAGTGACCTCGATCTGGACGGGGTGGACGACGCTATCGACAAGTGCCCGGGTACGCCAATTACCGATATAGTCGACGAGAATGGATGCAGTGTCGAAACGGTCATCCGGGACGGATACTTCGATACACTGTTTTCAATCGCGTACAGCGACATGAACTATCGCCTTAACGAAAAGAGCGATACCGTAACCGCCTCTTTCCAGCTGGGATACAGCACCGGAAGACTTCAGTTGCGGGCATATCTTTCATATTTCAGAACGGACGACTCTTTTGGAGATCGGCAAAGCGGCCTCAACGATACGCTGCTCTCCGCCGCCTATAGATGGAGCCTGGACGAAACGGTAGTTTTGGATACCGGTTTTGGCGTATGGTTGCCTACCTACAGAAGCGACTTCGACAACAACAAGATGGACTACACGCTCTTTGCAAAGGTGACCAAAAGCATAAAAGAGTGGTCCCTGTTTTTGGGATACGGCTATACGTTTGTAATGGACGATGATGTCGTAAAAAAGAGATTTGCACTGCTCTATCGAAACAGCGCTTCGATAGAGGCTGGTATCAGATGGCGCGTTTTGCCGTCTCTTTCTGTGCAGACGGCCTATTATCGTACAGACTCTATCTATAAGGATGTAGAAGCCATCAGAAGCCTCTCCTTTTCTCTTCTCTACTCTTTTGGAGAGTCCTGGTTCATAAAGTCGGGTTACGAAATGGGCTTGAGCGACTCGGCGAGTGACAACTATCTCTCCGTCGGTGTAGGTACCGTTTTTTGATTCTTGAACCGAAGTGTTCACGATAAGTTCACGCTCTTGCGATATGATAATAAAAAAATTAGGAGGATTGCTATGAAACGAGTTGCTTTTCTTTTGGCGATCGCGTCGTCGATCGTGATGGCGGAGTCGTTCACCTGGCATGAGAGTGTAAAGGTGATTCGCAGCGAGCCGACATACAGAACTGTGACTATACGTACTCCCGTAGAGGAGTGCTGGGATGAAGAGGTGCCTGTTTCACGTAACGGTGACAGTACCATCGGAGCGATAATAGGCGGTGCCGCAGGAGGTATTTTGGGTCATCAGGTCGGTGAAGGCAGCGGTAAAACGGCGGCCACGGTAGGTGGAGCCATAATCGGAACACTGGTAGGAAAAAATCTCTCTGAACAGGGTGAGGCAAGACCGGGATACAGGATAGAAAGACGCTGCAAGACCAGATATAAAGAGCGTACGGAAAACCGTTTCGTAGGATATAAAAACTACGCCCGCTATAAAGGTCAGCAGATCGTGAAGTTTAGCGACGAGCCTCTTAAAAGAATCGATGTAACCGTTACGGTGACCTATTGAGTAGAGGTTTGAATGGAGCCTTTCGGCTCCTGTAAACGGCTAAAAGAGGTCCGACTCCATCTTCTCTTGGAAGCGAAGCCTGTCTTGTATCTCCTCTTTTGCCGCTTTGGCATGCGCTTTGGCCGTCCCTTTCCAGACCGAGTCGGAGTCTTCGAGTCTCTTTTTCTCCTCTCTCGTTCGATGCAAAAGCGATTCGAAATCTTTTTTTAGTCTTTCGAACAGTTTCGTACCGGAGCGCTTCTCTTTTATTTCTTTTTGAAGCCGTACGATCTCTTTGTAGATCTTTTCGTATGCTTTGGCATCTTTGTCGGTATAGCCGAGTAAAAGCGCTCTTTGCAGCTTTCTTTTTGCTACGTTCAGGAGCTCTATCGCTTTTTCTTTATCGTTAGCGTATATCTTCGATGCCGCCTCCAGGTGCACTTGTGCATCGAGTAGCGGAATCGGGATAACGATCTCGTCGGCTGTTATGGTCCCCAGTCCAAGTTGCAGCTCGAGCAGAGCCTCCTCTTTTTTACCGTTCTTCAGAAGTTTTAGAGCCTTTTTTGCCGCTTTCGGATAGAGTTGCATCGGCAGATAGTGGGTAGTGATATCGATCTCCTCCTCAAGAGGCAGCAGCAGATCGCGTGCCGATTGTGTCCGGTAGGATTTGAGCAGCTTTACGGCAAGATTTATATCGGCCTTGATGTCGTTTATCGTACCGTCGAAACGTTTGACCTCTATAGTCTGATCTATTGGAACGAGATCGAGTGCGGGATCGGTCTTCAATGCATTGTCGAAGAGTTTAATCGCCTCTTTCAGCTCCTTTTCGGCGGTCGAAATCTTATCCTTGTCGATCGCCTCGATAGCGGCGAATGTTTTGTTTAGAGCATCTATCACCTCTTGGGGCGGCTGTTTGAATGCTTTGGAGTGGTGTTTCATCTCCTTTTTGACGGTCGCATCCGCGTTGATGTCACCATCTTTATGGCCGATCCTCTTTTTGATCGTTTCTTTCCATATGCCGGACCCATCGGCCCCGAAGTTGCCAGATTGTGCATTTAGCGTAGCTGTCGAGCCGACCAGTACGATTGCGGCAGCCGCAAAGAAGAGTGTCTGTCGTTTCATTATGGACTCCTTTGAAATGTGGATATCCTAAACTATGACACATGAACGGTAAACGATATTGACTATCGGTTAACGGCAGATAAACGGTGAGAGAATCAATCGGGCCGGTGTAGCTTTAAAAGCTCTTTCACACTCTTTTCAAGGTCGTCAGGCAGTAGCGAAAACGGGATTTGCTCCTCTTTATAAAAGGGTAGTGTCACCCTGAAAAAACTCTCCGCGTCTTTGTGGAGGTTGATCAGGAATCTGAAGTCGAGTCCTCTCGACTTGAGCGCCTCCATGCTCAATAGAGAGTCGTTGATGGAGCCGAGGGAGCTCGGTGCGACAAGAAGTGTGTAGGCTTTGAAGAGTTTTGGCAGATCGATCATGAAAAGATCTCTCTCGATAGGCACCAGCAGGCCGCCGGCACCCTCGATAAAGAGGATATCGCAAAGCGGTTCGAGCTTTTCTATCGCCGAAAAAACAGGCGAAAGAGTAATGGTCTGTTTGCCTTTTGCGACATATGGAGCCGCCGGAAGTTCGAAACGGATAGGAACTATATCGTCGAGTGTCATATCGCGAAGAGCAGGATTGAGATCGCGAGATTTTTCAAGCAGAAGTTTGCCGTCGGCCGGCAGGTCGTTTACCACCCCCGTTTCGATCGGCTTCAAAGCGGCCGGTGCCATCCCCTGTCTGGCTGCTTCTTCCATCAGACGCAGTGTGGTGTATGTTTTGCCTACTTCCGTATTGGTGGCGGTGACAAATATCTTTATGGCCATTCTTTCTCGCTTTTTGCTATAATTATTTTCAATAGTACGTGCCGTCGTAAAGCTTCACTCGTCTCTTGTATGCGGAGTGCGTCCGGTTAACGTAGCCGTAGGGGCTTTGCCCATACGACATGTAAAGACCAGCAAAAGCGCGGCAAGCTGCGCGTGAGCCCTCCGCTGAGGAGAACCCAGTGGGAGAGCCGAAGAGCGAAGGGGAACTGCTTCCCGTTCGCCGGCTCGCACGACGATGGCGATCTACCGTAGGGTAGCGTCATACGTCCGGTTAACGTAGCCGTAGGGGCTTTGCCCATACGACATGTAAAGACCAGTAAAAGCGCGGCAAGCTGCGCGTGAGCCCTCCGCTGAGGAGAACCCAGTGTTAACGTAGCCGTAGGGGCTTTGCCCATACGGCGTATCAAGGATCAAAATGAAACACTACGAATATTTTAACACACTGCTGCCACATCTGACCGCGGAGCACGAAGGTCCCGTCGCCTCCGTTATCACCCCATCG
>JAMONQ010000199.1 GCA_027065635.1 Campylobacterales bacterium
CAGCAAAAAGAAGTGGTTGCCGTTTATCTTTATAAACGGCAGCACCAAAGCCACTACGGTTACTATCCCAAACAGCCAGTATCGCTTGATACGATACGGTACCCAGCCTTTTAGGTACTCCCTGGCTCTACTCTTTTTCGGTGTCGAAGCACCAGCACTCGCTTGCATCGGTTTACTCCTTGATTGTTTTATCTCTGTTTTCTTTCTCGAAGGGACATATCAGCAGTTCGCCGTCATCTGCGCTCCTTTTTATCGGATCTCTCATCTGCAAAAAGATGTTCTGGGCGAGGCTCTTCAAATCCCTCGACTCTATATAGTCTTTGAGCGAGCTACGGCTTACACCGAGCTCTCTGGCGATCGAGCTCACACTCTTTCCATCCTTGAGACCCTTGAGAATATCGGGCTGTACGGCATCGAATTTCGAACGTGACTTGCTCCCTTTGGGGCGTCCTACGACACCGGCTCTTCTCTCTTCGTTCTCCCGCACTTCGTTTATCAGAGGTATAACCTGACCAAGAGGTGTCTCTTTTGTTATCAAAACTCCTCTATCGGCCACGAAAAGCCGTATCTTGCGACTGATGGTGCAGCCTATTATCTTCACCAGCTCATCGGACCGGCTGCTTAGCGTCCAGACCTCATCCACTATCAAATCGTCACCTTCGCTTAAAGAGTGAATAAACTCTTCAAACTCCTTTCTCTCTTCGATCGGCCTGTTCCTGCCTGAGTACTCGACCACCTCCTTGTCTATATCGAGACCCCTCCCCAGCGCGAATCCGACTATCGACTGCTGCTGCAAAACCAGACTTTTACCTCCCGGAACCTGCCTAAGATATGCGTAAGTCAATAAGCCTCCTGAATATTTTTCATAATTCTACACAATAATGACGAATAAAGTCAATTATATTTTTATTAAATCGTCAAACTACTATCTACTTTCGTCATGCTGCTGCGACAAATATGCTAAACTATACATATAGCATAATAAGCGTACAGGAGCCGATGTGAATCTTACCCATCTTGACAGCAACGATCGACCCAAAATGGTCGACGTGGGAGAGAAAGAACCGACAAAGCGCAAAGCGACGGCAAGCGGCGTTATATCGATGAGCCGGGAGGCTTACGAGGCGGTCATCTCCAATAGCGCAAAAAAGGGACCGGTTGTTCAAACCGCCGTCGTAGCGGCGATCATGGGAACGAAAAAGACTCCGGAGCTGATTCCCATGTGTCATCCTCTGCTTCTTACCGGTATAGAGTGTGAAGTCGAGGAGTTGCCCGATCTGCCCGGCTTCAAACTTTACGTAACGGCGAAACTCGACGGAAAAACGGGCGTGGAGATGGAGGCTCTTACAGGCGTGAGCATAGGCTTGCTGACCATATACGATATGCTAAAAGCGATCGACAAGGGGATGGAGATTCGCGACATACGGCTCGAATCCAAAGAAGGAGGCAAAAGTGGTGATTATAAACGACAGCGATAAAAAAGTCGAAATCTCGTATCCTTGTGAATGGAGATACAAGGTTATAGGAGAGAAAAAGGAGGCCGTAGAGGATGCGATCAAATCCGTAATGGGCGAAAGACCTCATACTGTGACTTTTTCCAAATCTTCGAACAAAGGGAATTATCACAGCTATGAACTATGCACTCTCGTACACAACGAAGACGACAGAACGGAACTCTTCAAAGAGTTGAAAAAACATGACGATGTAAAAATGGTCTTATAAGGAAGCGAATGGAACTCGAACTTGAAAACTTTTACAAAAAGGCTCTTCCGGAAGAAAAAAACGACGAAGAAGCGATAAGAGCGGCCATTGTAAAAGCCGTCGACACAGCGGTGCATCTGCATAGAAACGTATCCGCAAGAAACCTGGGCGAAGAGATCGCCGCCGCCTTGTATAACGAACTTCCAGAGAGATACAAAAGAGATGAAGAGATCTTGCAATACGCTTTCGAGCAAACCATAGAGTCCGTACAGAAGCCGAAAGAGAGGGAGATAGAGCGCCTGATTATAGAGATAGATCGCCTGCGCCGACACCTCAATACAGAAGAAGAAGAGCTGCGACGATCTTTGCGTGAACTGTTTTTGGGTATCGAGCACACTCTGGAAGGGGTCGATTCGAGCGACAAGGAGGCCTGGAAAGAGGCACTCGAAAATACCGAACTCGAGCATGTCGAAGGGCTCGGAATATTGAACGAAACAATTGAAGCGGCCCTTATAGCGGCACTCGAAGAGGCTGAAGATATCGAAAGCTCCATCCGTGAAGTTGTACGGCACATTGCGCACAAGGCTCTGGGAGAAGGACTTCTCAGTGCGGCTCGAATCCGTGCTATTCTCACGGCGATTCTAATGAAAGCTTCCGAACTGGCCGAAGCGACGCCTACCAGGGCGAAAGAGATTATACACGGCAGTGTCTACGGCATCAACGACGCTCTTATACACACGGTCAAGCAACTTAAAAACCAGCTGCATTTCGCCCCGAAAGAGGAGGATGTAGGTCATATCAACTGGAATGAAATGATAAAAATGCTCTCGCGTAGCGACGAACTCTACAAGGAGATCATAGAGGATGTCGCCGCCAAAAACTCACCGTTCATAAAAGAGATTCTCCTTGACTGCTCCGACGTTATCGGAGATCAGTTCGCAGAACTCAAACGCGTAAGCTCCGAAACGATAGAGGTGGCCAAAAAGCGGCTCACCTCTATCGCAAAAGAGGCGGCCATCAAGGGAGCCGAACTAAAAGAGCAGCTCACCAGTGAAGCGAAAAAGCTGGGTGAAAAGGCGTGGAAAAAGGCGCTCAAGATGGCCGAGGCCTATAAAAACAGATAGAAGCGTCTTCTTTTTTATTCGCCTTTGAAGCCGGTGATACCGGCTTCCTTTAAGGGCTAAACTACGGCACCCGACCTACTACCGCAACACTGAAATCACTCTCGTTACCGCTGTAACTTACAGATTTGGCCCGATAGTAGTAGTCTACCTGTCGCTCTATTCTGTTGTCGTAAACACTGATATAGGGCAATACCTCCTGAAGCAACTGGCAACTGCCGGTATCGACGGCATCGCTACACCTATAGACCTTGTAGCTCATTGCACCATGTTCGCCGGGAGGCGTCGGCAAAATCGCGAGAGTCGGATCGATATCGTCGATCACAGTCACACTCACGTCAGGTACAAGCGGTTGATCGAGACCGCGATAGCCGCTGTTGGATTTTTCGCTAAACTCTCCCCAGCTGTCTCCGATGCGGGCACGGACGAAGTACCAGTACTTTTTACCCGGTTCCGCAACATAATCGTCGATCATAGTATAGCGGTTCCCCTGATCGTCAACGGCCGACTGGACTCCCAGGCTTCTACATTCGGTACTTGTCTCGACTTCATACGACCATACGGCATAGGTGTTGCAGGCGTAGATCTCGTACTGTGAAGCACTCGGCTCATCGGGCCAGCTTACCCGTACGCGGTCTCCGTAGATACCCTGCGTCGCGCTTGGAGTCTGCACAGTGGGCGAGTCGGCCAGATAGCCGCTGTCATACGAGCTGAAATCGCCGGACTCGTCTCCGACACCCTGAACACGAACACGATAGTAGTATACCTCTCCCACCATCAATCCGCTCTCTTTCTCATCCTCGAAAGAGTTCGTCGTGCGGCGACTCAACAGGATACAGCTATCTACCGTGGTATCGCTACAGCGATAGAGCTCATAGTTGGCTCCGTCGCTCAACTCTATCGCATCCCAGCTGACGACGATCTTGTCGACGAACTCGCCCTTGGAGGCGACCACACCTGCAACTACCGGCAACAGAGCGTCATCGGAGAGTCTACCGACCGCATAGTCACTAAAATCTCCGAGGGTATCACCGAAACGTGCACGAATCCTATAGTAGTAGGTCGACTGTGCCATGGCCGTCGTATCGGAATAGCTTGTGGTAACTGTCTGCGCAAGAAGTTCGCAGCTGCCGGTCGAAGTGGAGATGCAGCGATAGACCTCATATCCGTCCGCCCCGTCAACCAGATTCCACCCGAGATCTATACGATCCGGGTACAGACCGTAGCTGGCCGTCAAGCCAGTTACCACGCCGGTAGGTTCGACGGTAACCGTTACTGCCGTCGTATCGCTGCCGTCACATGTTTCTGTGCTGCGATCCTGGTAATCTTGCGGATAGACATCTATGCTCGACCAACTGCCGTAAGGGAATTGATCCGTATTGTTCTGGGAATCGAAGAGATAGCGGTAGACATCTTCGCCGCATTCCCAGTGGTGCCCGTCCGGATCTATATGGTTTTTGTAGACCACTATCTGGAAGCGTTCGGCCGGATCTGCAAATGCTTCACGCATCAAATCTGCATCGATATCGATGTAGCACTCGGCTCCAAACCGCCCGTCCGGTGCGACCCGGCAATTGACGCCGTACCATGCGCCGTCGGTCTGGAAACGGCTCGGCGTGATTCTCACCCAGGCATCGGACGGAACCGCGGCAGTAGCGTTGTTCTCGTCATAAAAGGTGACCGTGCCCGAGACAAGATCGTCTATTATCGTCCCGACATCCGATCCGCCGTCACATACATCCGTAGAGGCAAGAAGGGCTCCAGACTCGGTAAAGTAGAAGGTGGTGGTCATACCGTCCGTCTCGAGGAATCTTATCGACTCTGTCGTGAGACTCTGTAGCAGATGCGGGATTTCCGTACCATCTTCATCGGTATAGACAACATCCTTATCTATCCTGTACTTCTGCTCGGAAAGCTTCGTACCGTTCTCGTCGAAGCGGGTCAGTACCCCGTCGCTTCCAAAGAGATAGCGAACCACCGAGCCGCACTCGCGCAGATAGAGAGTCGTACCCGTCAAAGTCGCACCGAGATCCTCATACACACCGTACTCCGCTTGCGCATCTTCAAGCAGTCGGTAGAGTCGCATCGTCTCACCCGAAGGCACGATAACAGTGCCCGCCAGATCCACAGATTCTATTTCGATATAGTCGGAAGCCACACCGACAACCCGGAAATAGTGCTCTTCGGTTTCGTCGATCACCTTGACCACG
>JAMONQ010000200.1 GCA_027065635.1 Campylobacterales bacterium
TCTCCATATTTTCCAGACTCCACTTCAGATACCCTCTGTCGAATGAAGCTATCTCATCTATACTCTGTCCTTTGTATTTACCGAAGGGAAAGAGCCATACCGCCTCCTCTTCTACGCTTTTGAGCGCATTTGTAAGGGTATAACGCCAATCCTCGTCAAGCCTCTCGTCCGGACCGTTATCATCAAGCATCCACTCCAGATAGCCCGGATCCTTTTTCGCCACTTCCAAAACATCCTCTCCCCTGTATTTTCCGAATTTGAAAGTTTTGTATGTTATCGGTTTTCTGGTCAGCTCAATCAGCTCATCCGGAGAGTGTTCGCTCAATAGCAGATCAAGGAGCATCTTCAAAACCAGAACATCGCCAAGCGCATCATGCGCCCTGATCTTCAGGCCGATAGATCTGGCCTCTTTCTCCTCGTTTCTGTATAGTCCAAAGGCGTACCGTACATACTGCAACCCGTGCGACTCCATATCCGGGTAGAGGTGCCTTAGGCAGCGCAGTGTATCAATCAGCGCCATTTTTGGGACAAACCCCTCTTTTTGAAGCATCTGGATATCGAAAGCGGCATTCTGGATGACAAGTATGTTTTGCGGTGTGTTCAGCTCCTCCAGTCTCCTGTATGCGTGAGTTTCTGTACAAGGCGGGCTTTCTTGCACCATCTCTTCGGTGATATGGTGGACAGCCATAGCTCCATACGATATTGGAACCGGAGGTTTGCACAAATCTTCATGGACCTCTTCGATGGCGGTTCCTACAAGCTGCGGTGCGGCGACAATATAGGCCAGCTGGCAAATTCTGTCACTCTCCTGTGCACCGGTCGTTTCGGTATCGAGTATTACAAATTTCATCACTCTCTTCTTTTGATCAAAAATTTTCCTGCAATTTAACGTAAATAGGTTTGGAGTATGGTAAAGTTAGCCCAAAAAATCGCAAAAGGAGCCTTCATGAATCTTAAAATCACCCCTTACGATCCAGACAATATACCGAAAGAGGATCAGATCCCGCTTCCAAACCCTGCCTTTTACAATGCGGTAGGGGGCGACAAGGGATTCAAGGAGATGATCTCACTCTTTTACGACAAGATCGTAGAGAGCGATATAGCCTTCTTCTTTCCGCAGGAAGAGGAGGAGATAGAAAAAATTAAAGAACATAACGGCAAATACTTCGCCGAAATTGCCGGCGGTCCCAAACGTTACAGCGAAGAGATGGGCCACGTGGATCAGATAAAGATGCACAAACCGTTCAGTATAAACGAAAAACACCGTACCGAATGGCTTGGAACATGGCGTGAAGTGCTCGAAGAGTATGCCTCGGATGTAGATCCCGCACTGGTCGAATCATACTTCAGATTCCTTGACGAGTACTCAAAGCTCCTTATCAACAGCGAAAGAAACGCAAGAGCATTCGAAGATCTGGCAAAAGTGTAACTCTCTGTTGCGACTGCGCATGATCGCAGGCCATGCCTGCGATCATGTGGCAACCTACCTTTATATGCGGCTTTGCAACCGTCTGTTTTTCCGAAAATCTACTCCACAATCCTGGAGCCACTTTCATCGTACAGCCACTCGCCTCTTTTACGCACAAACTTTGAAATCTCGTGCAGTTTTGCATCTTTGCCATCTTTTACATAACGGGCTGCAAACTCGACCGTTCCTTTTTTATCGAGTACACCGCCTCCCTTTTTTTGAAGAACGGTCAAAGAGTAAAACTCTATCTCCTTCATGAAGGCATACAGATCTTCGATATCCGGCGGATAGAGTGCCGTTTTTACGATATATTCCGCTTTTCCTGTCGCATAGGCACTGTATCTCGAGCGTATCAGTGCCTCCGCGGTAGGGGCTTTTGCCCCCTTCTCGATATAGCGTCCGCAGCACTTTTCATACTCACTTTTCAAGCCGCAGGGGCAATCAGCCATCTATCTTGCCTTCATATAGATCTATCGTCAGTCTCTTTGGAGGCTTCAAAAAGTAGTAGATCAGATATATCAAAAACCCAACCCCTCCGAGAGAGAACCATAGAAGTGCCGCTCCTACGCTGAACTCACGTCGGCTCACAACGAGGCACCCTCCCTTCATATCCTCTATCTTGTAGCGGTTTTCGGTAAAAAGATCCATTACCCGTCTAAGCTTTTCACTATCCCTCAAGCTGTCGTCACCGACCACTCTGAAGATATAGTTTTGCAGTTTCTGTAGATTTTCATCGCTTTGCCTCTTTTCATAGACGAGTACGACTACACCCGCAACTGCCGCGATAAGAAGAAAAAGCAGTGTCAATCTTGCATCTTTTCGATTATTTCATTGATAACTATACCGCGAACTTTTCTCGCCTGATAGTCGAGCTTGTGAAAAAGTTCGTAAACCTTTTGCGCATCGAGCTTCACTTCGTTTCTAAAATCGTAAAGTCCGGTAGAGGCCTCCTGGGGAATATGCTCGTCCAAAAATCTGTAAAACTCGTTCCTTCTATCCTCATATGCCCTGAGCTCTTTCATTATCTCTTCTTTGGTCATCTTCTACCCCTTTTTTAACTTGATTATACTATACTTTCAACCATGGTCGCACTTCTTTTATCCATTATGGGGATATACTTTTTTGTCGCGCTCGGCGCCTTCGCGAAATGGAGATTCAAAGAGGAGCTGCACGAACGCTCCTTGATACTGATATCTGTCTATATACTCCAGCCGTTTCTTACATTCTGGGGTCTTACATCACAGCCGCTCGATCCAGGAGTCTTCGAAGCTCCCGCATGGTACCTGCTGATCGTTACGCTACTCTTTCTGGCCATGCTGCCCATCTCGAGAAAACTCTTTGACGATAGAAAAAAGAGATCGATATTTCTCGTATCGTCACTGGTAGGAAACACGGCCAATCTCGGTATCCCTCTCGGTATCGCCATTTTCGGTGAAGCGAGCGTGCCATATACCACGATGATCAATCTCGCAAACGTTCTTTTTGTCAATACGGTAGGTATCTACATCTATTCATCGGGCAGTTTCAGCCCCAAAGAGTCAGTGATGAATGTCATAAAGATGCCGATTCTCTGGAGCGCACTTGCGGCAATGGCCGTAAATCTCGCCGGTATCCGGATACCTGATGCGATCGAGTCGAACCTGAAGCTCGGAGCATACGCCTCCATAGTGGTACAGCTGCTTCTGTTCGGTATATATCTGGCCGGCGTCAGAGTAAAACACTTGGATATGAAGCTTCTAAAAGCGGTAGGAGCCGTAAAGTTTTTCATTCTTCCGGGAACGGCATACGCCATTTTGCAGTTTAGTGGACTAACCCCTTTTATCTTTTCCATTCTCCTGATGGAACTGATAACTCCGCTGGCTGTCGCAAACGTAAACTTCGCGGCACTCTTTCACTGCCGTCCCAAAGATACTGCTGCTCTTGTCTTTGTGAGTTCGCTCTTTTTTCTGATCTATTTCGCTCTGCTCTGGCCCTTTATACAACATCTTTAGATATATAAGAACAAAACAGCCGTAAAATGGGCCATTTAGGCACTTTATTCATAAAACTTATTGACTTTCAATATAAAATATATTTTATTTAAAATATTTACAGAGTGACCGATTCTCCTTCAACAAAATTGTCTTTTAAAGGCGGAAAGATGAACAACATGAGCATGAGAAAAATTCTTGTCGGGTCGTTCTTTGTAATGGTTTCGCTGCTGATAGCAAACGCGATAATATCTGTTATGGCTATATCGGAGTCGGAAAAAGGTATATCCGAAGTTAAAAAAGTGAGTCTCGTCTCATCGGAAACGGCCGATGCCGAAAAACTCTTTTTAGAAAGTATAAATCACCTAAACGGCTACCTACAAGGAGACGACTCCGCCGTAAAACTTTATAAAAAGGAGATGGATAGTTTCAAAAAGAGCCTTCTTAAAATATCCAAAGAGAGCAGTATCAAATCTTTTACAAGCGAAATAGAGAGTCTCGTAAACAGGTATGAGAAAATCATCCAGGATCGAAATCCCGGCTTCATGAAAGAGATAGAAAAGCTCAATAAAGAGATAGTGGAGAAGCTCGACAAATTACGAAAGTCGATCACCAGGCAGCAAAATGAGATCATTCACTCGACACATGAAAAAGTCCT
>JAMONQ010000201.1 GCA_027065635.1 Campylobacterales bacterium
CCTTAAAGATGAAATGATTCTTGCGACAGTGAGCCTGATAGCTGTAATCGTCGCCATAGTTTTGGCTATCTACGTCTCCGGCTTCATAACCAAAAATCTGAAAACGATAGAAGATGCGGCAGAAGATCTTGCAAGCAGTGACGGGGATTTGACAAAAAGAATTCCGGTTATCGGCAAGAACGAAATAGGTGAACTCGCCAAAAAGATAAACCTGTTTATCGAAAAAGTACAGCAAACGATTACGGAGGCCAAAAACAACGGCAGCGAAAACTCATCGGTGGCCGCAGAGCTTTCGGCAACGGCGCTGGAGATCGGGCGTAGAGCTGAAAATGAAGCGGCACTTATAAGCGATACCACAAAGACGGCCGAGGAGGTCTTCGATACCCTAAAAGAGACTGTCAACACCGTAAGCAGCAGCGAAGAGAATGTAAATCGCGCGGCCGCTACGCTGCAAGATGCCAACCGTACGATCGCTCACCTGCTCGCTACCATAAACCAGGCCGGCGCGAAAGAGTCCGACCTGGCACACAATATAACCCACCTTCAGGAGGAGGCCAACGGTGTCAAGGAGGTTCTTGACATAATAAGCGATATAGCCGACCAGACCAACCTGCTCGCACTCAACGCCGCAATAGAGGCGGCACGCGCCGGAGAGCACGGCAGAGGGTTTGCCGTAGTCGCGGATGAAGTGAGGAAGCTTGCCGAAAGAACACAAAAGAGCCTCTCCGAAATCACGGCGACTATAAATCTTGTAATCCAGTCCATAAATGAGATCAGCGGACAGATGCAGGACAACGCGAAAGAGTTCGACAAGGCGGTCGCTGAAGTGAGCTCCGTAGAAGAGGAGATAGAGAGCGTCAACGAAGCTCTTAAAGATGCGGCGTCGGTCAGTAGAGAGTCCGTAAGGAGCTCGAACGAAATAGCCAGAGAGATGCAAGATGTCATTGAAAACATGAAAAATATCACGGATATATCTACACACAACGCCAGAAGCGTCGAAGAGATAGCAGGAGCGGCGGAGCATCTTAGCAAACTCACAGAGGAGCTAAGCCACCGACTGGAGCTATTTAGAACATAAAAACGGACACCATATGAATCTCATACTTATAGGAGCCTCCACAGGCGGTCCGGGGCTTCTTGAAAAGATAGTCGCCTCACTCTCCGGACCGATATGCGCTCCGCTGATAATAGCCCAGCATATGGACCGTATTTCTCTTCACTCTTTCGGCAAACGTCTTCAAAGACTCTCCGGGATCGAAACCACTCTCGTAGAGGCTCCTACGCCTATACAAAACGGCTGTATTTATCTGCTATCGGATACAGCCGCAATTCACTCCTGCGGCTGCGATCTTTCAATCGTGCCGAAGAGAGATAGCGGATTTTATCACCCTACCATAGACAGACTCTTCGAATCTGCCGCCAAATTAGAGTGCGTCCGCGTCACTGCAATACTGCTAAGCGGTATTGGAGCCGACGGAGCAAAAGGGATGCTCGAGCTAAAAAATATGGGTCACAAAACGATAGCCCAGGACGAAAATAGCTCCATCGTCTACGGAATGCCGAAAGCAGCAGCCGAAATAGGTGCCGCTTCGGCCATATATGCGATCGAAAAGATCGTAACGGAAATCATGGAGTTGACAAAATGCTGAAATGGCTGAAACGGAAAAATGCAGATAAAAGTTCGCAACCGAAAGGGAGTGTCGTGCAAGAGCGCAACTTCGACACAAAAGCGGCCATAAGAGTTCTGGATATGATCAAAATGGAGTTCGGTCTCGATTACGAGCGACAAAAGGCTATAACGTTGAGAAAGATCGAGCGTTTCGCACTAAAAAGAGATATACACTCTTTCGAAGAGCTCGCGATCTCTCTTCAGAGCTCCGGTAGCCTCAAAACAGAGCTGATAAATATGCTAACGGTCGGAGAGACCTACTTCTACAGAGAGTTCGAACAGATAGAGTTGATAGGCGACGAGATTATCTCCGGTAAGTGCGAAAGTGTGCTTTCCGCCCCATGCTCCACAGGAGAGGAGGTCTACTCGATACTTCTGTATATCAAAAGCAGAGATAGACTCCCGCCATCTTTGCGGATCACCGGAATAGATATAAATACCGACGCGTTGACAAGCGCAAAAAAGGGGTGTTTTTCACAAAGGTCCGTATCCCAGCTGCCGCCCGACATTACGAAAGAGTGGTTCGCTTCAAGCGGTGAAAGATACTGCATAGACTCCTCTCTAAAAAAACATACCGACTTTTTGTATGCGAACATTTTCGATCGGGACTTTCAAAGACTCGGAAAGTTCGATGCGGTACTCTCGCGCAATATGATGATATATTTTACCGACGAAGAGAAAAAAAGGGCTCTGAGGCAACTATCGAGCGTAATGCACCCGGGCTCGATTCTTCTTCTTGGGCATGCCGATATATCCTTCGTTCCAGACGGATTCGAAAAGATACGCCGCCGCAGAGCCGTCTACTTCAAAAAGATATAAAGTTCATCTCCTTTCAAGTTCGAATACGGCTCTTCTGCCGGAGGCTGAAATGTCAAAGGGCAATACTTTGGTATTGCCTACCTCCAGCCTGAAGGTATTCGGATCGATCTGTTCCATCATCACCCCTTTTGGAAAGCTCACCTTCTTTATCAGATCGTCTGGGCCGGCCGGTTTGAAGTAGAGGATATAGCTCTTTTTCGGAACTATCTTGAACGAAGCCTCCGAAGAAGTCACTTCGAGCAGCGGAGCGTCAAAGCTTCTGGTCGTAAAGCTCCACTCCATCTTCTGCGTTTTTGTCTTTGAAACATAGTGTATAGAAGCTGTATAGCGCGTCGCATATTCGAGCCTCTCGAGCGGAAATATGGCGAACTGGTTCTTCTCGAGAATATGATTGGGGTCGCTCTTCTCATCCATAAGGAACACCGGTATCTCTTTGCTGTTTTCGTCATATAGCCTGAAAGAGGTGATCTTCACACCTCCTCTTTCAGCTCTGTTGAAAATGACACTGATGGGGTATCCGCTTACGGAAAACTCCGGAAGAGGATCAGGAATCTCCTCGTAAAATGCGGGAGGAACGTCAACCTGCCCGTCATATGGCCATACAGTCACCTCCTTAGAGCCTCGTTCACTCATTCTCAACGCTTTTTCATATCTGAAGTAGTCTATCTTTCTCTTCTTGTCGGCACATACTCCAGTGATATACCTGCCCGTTCCGGAAAAAGCATCATCCCGACAAAGAGTGTTTATACGGTAGTTACCCATATCGTAGACATATATCCGCCTGCCGCCATCGTCTTTGGCGTAGGCTATGCCTATCTCGTCCATCGCCGGATCCAGAAATCCGAAGCGGTGGTAGATCGCCCCAAAAAGCCCGTCTACAGAGTCTTTGAAGTCAAGATTGCCGCTCGATAGATTTTCACTCACGAAACGGGAGGAGTATCCGGCGGCTACCGCCCTTTGGACAGGATTTTCACCTGTAAAACCCGGCAAGGAGGATAGCTCTGCGTGCCCCTCCGTACCGTTCATTGCAAGATATGCGGCATGCGCCGCAGCAGCTCTTTCAAGCTCGCTGTTGGAATAGAAGGCTCCAAGCCCCGCCTTTTGGCGAAGAGAGTTCAGATAGAGCCTCGCCTCTATCCCCTCTACGACAGGATCAATCCTTCTATCGTGCAGTACCGTTTTCACCTCCGTAGCCGCATGCCCGTGGCCGCTGAATCTATCCTTCGCCACCCATACGACAACCGCAACTGTCGCAACAAGAAAAAGAGCTCTCATCAGAATACGATCTTGCCCTCTTCCTGAAGGCGGCGTATCACTCCCCGCGCCTTTTCATGACCTGCATGGGCCGCTTTCCTGCACCACTCCAGCGCCTTATCATGGTCTCTTTCGACACCAAGACCTCTGTCATACATCATCCCGAGGTTGTACATCGCTCTCGGATGTCCGGATTCCGCCGCCTTTTTGTACCACTCAAGCGCCTTTTTATAGTCCTGCGAAACACCCTCACCCTCGTGATACATCGCACCGATGCAGTTTTGTGCCTCGGTATGTCCGTAACGTGCGGCCGACTCGTACCACGTGGCGGCTCTTGCGGCACTCTTTTGTACGCCGACACCGTGTTCGAGCATCTGTGCCACTTCAAACATCGCGTGCACGTTACCGGCTCTCGCAGAAAGTGTAAAGTGGTCGAATGCCCTCGACTCGTCCACACTGCACCCTTTGCCGCTTCGATATATCTGTCCAAGGTTGAAGTGCGCTACATGATTGCCGGCGGCCGCCGCCTTCTCATACCACCCTATCGCTTCGCTCAGGTTCTCTTCGACACCCTCACCGTTTTCGAGCATGAAACCCACCATAGCCTGCGCCTGGGGATCACCGTCTATCGCCAGCTCCAAAAAGGCGTTGAAAGCCGAAACCTTGTCTCCGTCCCGATAAAGCTGCGACGCCATTTCGAAATATCTGCTCACTCTTTCTCCTTACAATACGACAAAAAGAAATATAAATCCGACAATTATACGATAGATACCGAATGGAATAAATGTGTGTCGCTTGACGAAATCAAGAAACCATCGGATGATGGCAAGTGCCACGATGAAGGCGGTAACAAACCCTATACCGAGTGCTTGCGCATCGTCAAGCTGAAAACTCTGATAATTTTTAAGGATATCGTAGGCGGTAGCCGCCAGCATCGTGGGCACCGCCAGAAGAAAACTGAACTCCGTAGCCGCCTTGCGCTTCAGACCGATCAGCAGCCCCCCTATGATAGTCGCACCGGATCGTGACGTACCAGGGACCATGGCAAGCGACTGGAACAGCCCTATCATAAACGCCTGTTTGTAGGTGACATCCTCTACATGTGCTACGTGGTGCTCTTTTTCGCGGTAAAAAAGCTCTATCACTATAAAAGCGACACCTCCCGCTATCAACATGTAGGCAACCGTCTCGGGAGCAAATAGCGACTTTATGGTTTTATAGAGTGTAAACCCGAGTATCGCCGTAGGTATGAAGCCGACTATAAGCCTCTTCCATAGTTCGAAGTTGGTAAATATCTTATCCCTGAAGGCGAAAATAACGGCCAGAATAGAACCGAGCTGTATCACCACTTCAAATGTCTTGTGTACATCGGTCTGCTCTATTCCCATCAGCTTCGAAGCCAAAATCAGATGCCCCGTAGACGATACCGGCAAAAACTCCGTGATCCCCTCTACGACTCCAAGTATAAACGCGTCAAACAGTGTCACGGCACCCCTCCTGCGATCTTTTTATATAGCCCATGTAAACCCCCTCCTCTTTTAAAAGCTCTTCGTGCGTTCCCTTTTCTACGATCTCTCCGTTTTCAAGCACATATATATAGTCCGCTTTTCTTATCGTGCTGAGCCTGTGTGCGATCATGATCGTCGTCCTCTTTTCGAAAAACGGTTCAAGGGCTTCATAGAGCCTCGCCTCGGTATGAAGATCGAGTGCGGATGTCGACTCGTCCAAAATAGCTATCTTCGGATCGGCCACTATCATTCGGGCTATGGCTATGCGCTGTCTCTGACCTCCTGACAGCTTTATACCCTCGCGCCCCACTACCGTATCGAGCCCGTCGGCAAACCTCTCGACCACATCTCTCATCTGCGCCATCTCGAGCGCATCCCATACCCTCTTATCCGATACTTCACGACCGAGAGTGATATTGAAGCGTATCGTATCGTGAAAGAGTTTGGGGCTCTGGAGCACCAGGTTTACATGCTCTCTTACTACATCCAGCCCTATATTCCGTACATCTATACCGTTGAACGTGAGAGAGCCGTCATCCACAGGGTAGAATCCCACTATCAGCCTGGCCAGCGTAGTCTTGCCTGAGCCGCTCGCCCCCACCAGGGCTACTCTTTGCGACGGACGGGCTTCAAAGTCGATACCCTTGAGCACCGGCGAATCCGGATCGTAACCGAAATCGACATCCCTAAGACGCACTCCGACACTGCTCCTATCAAAAGGGTTTTCAAGATGCGGATAGTCCGGTTCCGTCGGCATTTTGAACACGCCATCTATCCTCTCTGCAGCCGCTTTTGCATTGTGGAGAGCGTACTGTATACCCAAGATATCCTGCACAGGAGTGACCATATACCAAAGGTAGCCGAAAACCGCGAGCATCATTCCGATACTCAGGTCGGAGAATGCGACTGCGAGAATACTCGCCGCTCTGAAAACTTCGTACCCCGCAAGAAAAGAGAGGTATGAGACTCTGCTTGCCGCATCGCTCTTCCAGCCGAAAGCGACACTCCTTTCTCTCACCACTTCGGCACTTTGGCGCAACTTTTTAAAAAATCGCTCCTCCTGGTTGGAGGCGCGAATCTGACCGAAAAGATCGAGAGTCTCCGTCAGGGCCGACTGAAAAAGCTCGATAGCCCTGTTCTCCTCCTTTTTCAGCCTTGATACCTTTCGTGCAAGCTTTGTAGTAAACGTGATTACCAGCGGATTCAAAAAGAGTATAAAAAGAGCCAGCTCCCAGTGTATCCAGAAAAGCACCCCCGCTATACCGATCAAAGAGAGTACAGAGACGATCAGACGGCTTACCGTAGAGGCTATGAACGCGTCGATGGTTTCCACGTCGGTTACAAGTCTTGAGGCGAGCGCACCGGAGCGTGAAGTCTCATAAGCCTTCATCGACAAACGTTTGAGATGATCGAGGGCACGGGTACGGATCTTGTATGTGAGATCTTTCGATATACCCATGAAGATCCGTGTCTGAAGAATGCTCAAAGATGTATAAAGAATACGAAGAAGAACCGTTGCAAGCAGTATCGTAACCACATAGCCGAGCGTTTCCATAGGCATTATGTGAGCATCGATCCAGTCGGTGATCCTGCTGCTTCTATGCAAAAGTACCTCATCGACAAGTACCGGAATCAGAAGAGGTGTAGGTACGCTGACAAGCGCCGCCAGTATAGCTACGGCATTTCCCGCGACAAGCGCTTTTTTATATGACTTTACAGATTCCAGAAGCGAAGAGAGTGTAAAGGACCCGCCCCTTTTTGTATCTACTCTATCTGCATCAGGAGACATGCGCCAGAATCTGTCTCAAATCTTTTTTCTCTATTATCACATTAGCCTCTTTCTTCAAAATCTCCTTGGCACAGAATGCGACTCTGGTTCCGGCATGGGAGAACATACTTCTATCGTTCGCTCCGTCACCAACTACCAGCGTATCTTCCGCCCCTACCCCCAAAAGAGCCTGAAGACGCAAGAGCATATCTCCTTTAGAGAAGTCGAACATCATATCACCGCCCACAAGACCTGTCAGACGACCGTCTCTTGAGTGGAGTATGTTGGAAAAATCGGCATCGAAACCGAGTATATCCTTCGCATAGCCCGTTGCGTTTCTGAATCCACCGCTGAAGACCACCACCTTGTAGCCGTACTCCTTGAGCTTTTCAATAGTCTCTTTCGCACCCGGCATGAAAGGAAGGTTGCGGCATATGGTATCCACACTCTCGACACTGAGCCCCTCCAGCAGCTGGACCCTTGTCGTAAGACTCTCGAAAAAGTCCAGCTCACCGCGCATGGCGCGTTCGGTAATTACCGCCACTTTCTCTTTCAGCCCGAGCGGTTCGGCAAGAAAGTCTATCGTCTCTCCGTCCATAAGTGTAGAATCGAAATCGAATACCGCAAGCTTCATGACCGGACACTCCTTTTTTACACAGCTGATTAAAACAAGTGATATAATATCCAATCCAAAATAATAACCATATAACGGATCGAAATGTTCGAACAACTCATCAGCAAACTTCAGGAACCAAATAGCCCATACATCACGCTGGAGACGACTCCGCGCCACGATGCGGATTTTCGTCCGATCGTCGATACCATCGAAAAGCTTGGTGTCGCCGAAAAGGTCGACGGATTCAGCACGACGGACAATCCTCTCGCAAAACTGAAATTCAACTCAATAATAGCCGCCATGCAGCTTCAGCAACGGTTCAAAAAACCGGTACTCGCGACGATGAGCATGAGAGACAGGAACAAGATAGCACTTCAATCGGATCTGCTCGGGGCGAACAGTGTTGATGTTCGTGCGGTTCTGGCACTTACGGGCGACCCCGCGAAAATCAGCGACCAGCCGGCGGCAAAGGGTGTCTTTGAGAGCGACAGTACGATGCTTCTTGATATAATCAAGTGCTTCAACGCTGGTATAGACTATGCGGGCCGGGAGTTTGGCATAAAACCGAAACCGGTATACCCTTTCGCGGTGAGCAACGCATTTGCGAAAAATCCGAAGACACTGCTAAAAAAATTCGTAAAAAAGCTCGATCACGGAGCGCTCGGTATCATAACCCAGCCGGTATTTGACAGAGAAAACGCTCTAAAACTTCTGGAACTGTTCGAAGAGGCGAAGGTCGAGAGCAAAAACAGCAGCGGTACCCTGATCATAGGAATCTTTCCGATCACGAAGTTGAAAACCGCACAGTTTCTGGCTTCCCACGTCCCGGGAATTCACGTACCCAAAAGCTGGATAGATACACTCTACGAAGCGCATAAAAAAGGGGAGAAAGAGGAGCATAAAAAAGGGCTCGCCCTAAGCAGGGAGATATTCGAGTCGGTCAAAGAGATTCACCCAAAAATCCACCTAATGACCGCCAACCGTTTCACTCTCGCCAAAGAGCTGCTTGAGGGAGAGGCTTAAAAATCCCTCTTCAAAAGTGCCTCTACATTGAGGATGGAGATGAGCTTGTCCTTCTGTTTGCCGACGCCGTAGATGAGATTTTGCTCATCGTTGAGAGTTTCGGGAGCCGGATCGATTGCGCTCTCTTTTATCCTCGTAGCCTGCGTAAGCCGGTCGATAACGAATCCCGCCACCTCGTCATTGTGCTTGATGACCATATACCTGGTATCTTCATTCTCTTTGGATTTGGACAACCCGAATTTCATACGTAGATCTATCAGCGGAAGAACGCTTCCTCTGAGATTGAATACGCCAAGAACGTATGGAGGTGTTTTGGGCGCTCTTGTATACTCTATCGGCTTTATTATCTCCTGAATCCCGAGAATCGGCACCGCAAACTCTTCATCACCGACCATAAACCCGACAAGCTGGATAACGTTCTCGATCTCTCCCTCCTGCGGGGCGTGCTGCTGCTGTTGCTGCTTCTTTAGAACCTGCTCGAGTTGGTTGTTCATGATGTATGCTCCACATTTAGATTGATATTTCTGGCCACTACATTGGTCAGATATTCAGGCGTATAGGGTTTGGTAATGTACTCCGTCATACCCACCTCTACTCCTCTCATCCTGTCGCTTCTGCTGGTACGGCTCGTAACCGCTATCAGAGGAACATTTTTGAACTTGTTGAACTTCCTGATCTCCGCCGCCAGGGTATATCCGTCCATTCTCGGCATCTCTATATCCACAAGCACCGCGTCGAAGCTTTTGCTTCCGTCTTTCATCAGATTCAGAGCTTCGACACCGTTTGTAGCCTCGCTTATAGTCACACCGAGCGGTTCGAGCGCCTTTTTCATTATGCTTCTGTCCGTCTTGCTGTCATCCACTATCAGGATATTGTAGTCTGCCGGCGAATTCTTTTCCGAAACCGCAGCGGTATCCTCGAGGTTCTCCATGGAGCTCTTTACGCTCTTGGCCATATCCATGAGGGCTCCGACATCGACGATCAGAGTAACACGTCCGTCTCCCCTGATCGTAGCTCCGGCTATTCCCTCTATCCCTTTGAGGTATTCGCCAAGGGATTTGATGACTACCTCCTCCTGACCTATGAGAGAATCCACTATCAGACCTATTTTAGTCTCCGCAATACCTATGATGACCACATAGGCGTGCTCACCCATACTGAAGACCCGCTCCACATCGAACAGATCGGCCAGATGCACCAGCGAAAGAACTTCATCTCGCAGTCTCAAGACGCTTCTGCCCTCGACACTCTGGATCTCATCCGGCGTAATCCTGACGGTTTCGAGTACAGAAGCGAGAGGAATCGCATAGTACTCCTCCTGAACGCTTACCAGAAGAGACTGGATAATTGCCAGAGTGAGCGGTATCTTGAGCTTCAGAGTCGTCCCCTTATCTACCTCGGAGTCTATCTCGATGATACCGTTGAGCTTTTCGATGTTGCTTCTTACAACATCCATACCTACGCCCCGGCCCGATACGTTCGTCACCTGCGCGGCAGTGGAGAAGCCCGGTTTGAAGATGAGCATATAAGCCTCCTTATCGCTCATCTGATCGGCCTCTTTTTCGCTGATAAGCCCTTTCTCCATCGCTTTTGACTTCAACATATCGGGATCGAGCCCCTTGCCGTCATCTACAATCTCGATGATGATATGGTTACCCTCGTTGTATGCCTTGAGCTGTACGGTACCTTTTGGCGGTTTACCCTTGGCGATACGCTCTTCAGGCCTCTCTATACCGTGATCACATGAGTTTCTGATGATATGCACCAAAGGATCGCCTATCTCTTCGACGATAGATTTGTCGAGCTCTGTCTCTTCACCGCTGATGACGAGCTCGATCTCTTTATGAAGCTCTCTCGATAGGTCCCGTACCATACGCGGGAACTTGTTGAACACCTTCCCTATCGGAAGCATCCGCGTCTTCATGACCGCGATCTGAAGATCCGTAGTCACCAAGGAGACGGAGGAGACGACCTGATTGAGCTCTTCGAGAAACTGCTCTCCCTCATACCGCTCTTCCACATCGTCATAGATCTTGAGCAGGCGGTTTTTGCCGAGCACCAGTTCACCGATCAGGTTCATAAGATCATCCAGCCGTTTAACATCGACACGAATCGTCTGCTCTACCGTGGTCTTGCGCTCTTTCGGTGCAGGTTTCGTCTCTTTCTTGGCCGGAGCCGGTTTGGCTTCGCTCTTCGGTGCCTCTTTTGCCGCCTCCGCCACCTTCTTGGCCTCCGCTTCGGCAGCCTTCTTGGCTTCACGGCGCTTACGGTCTTCCTCCTGGCGCTGCGCCAAAAGACGCTCTATCTCCGCCTCTACCTCCTCTTCACTCATTTCGGAGAGATCTTTCTCTTCGCTCTTTGGCGCCTCTTTACCGGCCGCTTCGGCAGCCTTCTTGGCTTCACGGCGCTTGCGGTCTTCCTCCTGGCGCTGCGCCAAAAGACGCTCTATCTCCGCCTCTACCTCCTCTTCACTCATCTCGGAGATATCCTTCTGCTCCTCCTGCGGCTCTGGCTCTTTTTGCGGCTCAGAATCGGCCGAATCGCAAGTTTCGCCGTTTAGAACAGCTTCAAGCCGCTTGACCGTAGGCGCAACGTCGATCGCACCCTGATCGCTTCCGGTCTCCTTGATATGCTCCAAAAGCGCTTTCATCTTGTCGGTGGACTCCAGAACCACATCCATTATGTCGGGGGTGATGCTCAATTCACCCTTTCTGGCCTTGTTCAGCACATCCTCCATATGGTGAGTCAAGTGAGTGAGTACATCGAAATTCAAAAATGAGCTCGAACCCTTGATCGTATGTGCGACCCTGAAAATCCTGTTCAACAGATCCAGGTCGTCAGGCGCATTCTCCAGCTCGATCAAATCGTTATCGAGCTGCTCGATCATCTCGAAGGCCTCGACCAAAAAATCCTCTAAAATCTCTTCCATTTCATCCATGTTTCAATCCTTTACGAAGCCGTCTTGATGTGTGAACGCACGATTTTGGAAATCTCTGCGTAAAAGACGTTTGCATCAAATTTGACCATATACCCCTCACCTCCGGCATCCTTGCCGCGCTCCTCGCTGAAGTGGTCGCTTATGGAGGAGTTGAAGACTATAGGGATAGCCTCGAAACGGGGATCCTCTTTCGCCTTTGCGGCAAAGTGGAATCCGTCCATTCTCGGCATCTCCACGTCCGATACGATTATCTTGAGCTCCTCTACAAGCTTGTCGCCGTACTGCTCATAGAGTTCGTTGAGCTTCTCGATACCCTCCTGGCCGTCTTTGGCCTCCACCACCGAAAAACCCATCTTCTGAAGGGCCTCTTTGACGATTTTACGTGCCGTCAGACTGTCATCGAGCACCATCGCCAGCCCGCTGAACTTGTCTATGGTTATTTCGCTGTCCACTTCGGGCTGGTAGAAGCCGAGTTCTTCTACCACGCTCTCGAGATCGAGTATAAGCAACACTTCATCGTTCTCTATACGAGTGACTCCCGTTATCTTGCTCTTGTCCAGCACCCCCTGACCGGAGGTGAATGTAGCCGGCTCTATATCAGCCCAGCTTATTCGACGGATCCTTTTCGCTTCGTGAACAACGAATCCAATCAGAATATTGTTGAACTCGGCTATGATTACGCGCGGATGGATCTGCTGCTCTTTTGGCGGAGTTATTCCCATCCAGCGAGCCAGATCGACAACCGGTATGACGATTCCTCTTAGATCGAAAATACCTTCGATAAAGTCTGGAACGCCCGGCAGTTCCGTCAGCTTGGGATACTTGATGATCTCCCGTACTTTCGAAACGTTGATGCCGTATATTCCTTCGTAGATCTCTCCGTTCTCCTCTTTGAAGATACGAAAGTCCACCAGCTCAAGCTCGTTTGTACCTACCTGAAGTATATCGCCCTGTGATCCCATTTTATACCTTTTTTATATCTTTGCTTCTTTTACTTCAAGCCTATACCCGTCTGCGTCGATACGGGCTACGATATAGCTTTTGGCGCAGGCGAATGCGGGAAGATTGAAGTAGCCGATATCTGCATGTTCGAATCGGATATTCTGATGGAAATGGCCTTCGATCCATAGGTCGAAGCCATATCTCTCTTTCAAAATATCGAGACGCTTTCGCATCCGCTCTTCAAATCCATCTATCCCGTAGCAAGGCTTTTTTGCACGATTGTACCTCTCCAGCCAATCTATCACGGCACCTCCGCTCACGGTATCGAGCAGATTCAAGAAACGGTCTACAAACCTGTTTCTTATGATTGCGGTATAGATCTCATAACCCATACCCTGCAAAACATCACCGTGGTGAAGAGCAACCCGCCTGTCACCGAAAGATGCCATAAGCGGCTGGCTGCTTCGCGGAACTACGGTCATGGTCTCTTTGAAAATCGCATCGAGACCGAAATCGTGGTTGCCTTCGAGATAGATCACCTCGCACTGCCTGGCAATCTGTTGTAAAAGATCGACCATTTTTGCGTTTGGTTGAATCGAATTTTGTGCATTTCCGAAAAGAAGATCGAAAATATCCCCCATCAGCACGATCTGAGGAGGCAGTCTATCGGGCGGAAGATTATAGAAAAAGTCGTAGAGAGTTTCGTTGTAGTGGGCGTAGTGGGCGTCGGCTATCAGCCATGCGCCCTCTTTTAGAGTGAAACAGGACTCCACGGATCCGGTCTCACCCCTCTTTACCTTCACAGCCGTAACCTCTATGGAACATAGGCAAGAGAAGGGATACCGAGAGCTTCGTCAAATCCGCACAGGATATTCGCGTTCACTACCGCCTGTGAGCTTGCCCCGCGCAAAAGATTGTCGATAGCGGAAGAGATAAAGAGCGAACTTCCGGTTTTGCGCACAAAAATATCGCAGAAATTAGTACCGGCTACCGACTTGATATCCACAGGTCTGTCGCGCAGCCTTACAAACGGCTCTTCACGATAGATATCCTCCAAAACGGCCACAGGATCCACATCGCGATCGAGCTGGATATATATACTGCATAACATCCCTCTGGTCACAGGTATAAGGTGCGGAACGAAGTTGACTTCGACCTCCGTCAGGAAAAGATCGTCTATCTTTTCGGCAATCTCCGGTGCGTGGCGGTGAGAGAGGGGGTTGTATGCGAAAATGTTTTCGTTGATATTGACAAAATGCGTCGCATCGGAGAGCTTCTTGCCTGCACCGCTCACCCCGCTTTTTGCGTCTATGAATACGGGTGTGCCCTCCCTGATATACGGAATGAATGGCAAAAGCCCCAGCAAGGAGGCTGTCGGATAACATCCCGGATTCGCTACAAGCCGGCAGTTTTTGATCTTTTCACGATAAAATTCCGGTAGTCCGTAGACCGCTTCCGGAAGATTCGCCGCATCTGTGTGAGGACAGTAGTGTGATTCGTAAGTCTCCCGCTTCAGACGATAGTCTGCAGAGAGGTCTATCACCTTTACACCGCGAGCGAGAAGTTCGGAAGCGAACCCCATAGCCGTTTTATGCGGCAGCGCCAAAAAAGCGAGCTCCGCTACTTCAGCCACTCTTGCCGCATCGGCCTTTTCCACAGGAGTATTCACAACTTTCAAGAGAGATGGGTGAACGGCATCTATCATCGCATCACCCTCACTGGTAGCTACATAACCAAGCTCGAATGCGGGATGTTGCGAAACGATTTTAACAAGCTCCAGCCCGGTATAGCCGCTGGCGCCTATGACGGCTACTGGGATCACGACCTAAGCTCCAAAACAGATCTCTTTGTAGCAGACCTGCTCGACTTCATACTCTTTCTCTCCGCCAGGAAGCTTCATGCGAACCTCATCCCCGGGCTCCTTCCCTATAAGCTGACGCGCAAGCGGCGAATGGTACGAGATGAGCCCTCTGTCCGGATCGGCTTCACTGGCTCCGACTATGGTATAGGTCACCTCCTCGTCCGTATCCAGATCGATCAGCGTCACGGTGGATCCGAAACTGACACGCTTATGCTCAAGTGTGGAAGGATCCACTACCTGGGCCCGACCGAGAATATCCTCGATCTCCACTATCCTCGCCTCCATGAGTCCCTGTTTCTCTTTTGCCGCATGGTATTCGGCATTCTCTTTCAAATCCCCGAGCTCTCGCGCCTTTTCTATCTCCTTCGCGATTGCCGGGCGCGCCTGGGACTTCAGATATTCGAGCTCTTCGCTCAATTTTTTGTAACCATACTCCGTCATAGGCTCTTTTTGCATATATTCACTCTCCGTTTTTTGGTTTTATTGTAACATTTTTGCAACGTTGGCGGCGCTTCCATGCTTTAAAATTTCATGCAGCCTGAGACTTTTTGCCATAAAATTCTCCCTATCGAGGCTGTCATAGAGCTCCAAAAGCTTCTCTGCATTGACCTCTTCTTGAAAAATCTCCGGATGCACTTCGCCCTCTGCGGCAAAATCCATGATGATATTGGCCAGCCCCACATAGGGAAGCTTGACGAAAAAACGGCCGATAGCGTAATCTATGGGACGAGCTTTGTATACAAGCACAAAAGGTGTGCCTATGAGTGCCGCCTCGAGCGTAGCGGTTCCGCTGCAGACATATGCGAAATGGCTTTTTGCCAACGCTTTGTGGGTATCTCGAAAGATCTC
>JAMONQ010000202.1 GCA_027065635.1 Campylobacterales bacterium
TCGCACAGTATCGGTGATTGAGCCGTGAAATCTTTTTTTGCGCCAGGATGTGAGTCCTTTGCGAATATTTTTTAAAGGCAGATCGATAGGAGCCACCTGTATATCGGGATTCTTTGCGATCGCTTTGTCAACGACCGCTTCATTCTCCTCAGGTTCGAACGAACAGGTGGCGTAAAGCAAGGTGCCGCCCGGTTTGAGGCTCTTTATGGCCGAAGCGAGGAGTCTGCTTTGAAGTCTGGTCATCTCCTTGATCTTTCGTTCGCTCCAGTAGGCGTAGGTTTTTGGATCGAATGTTTTGAATTTGGCTTCAGTGGTACACGGAGCATCCAGCAGTACTCTGTCAAACTCCATGGGGCACTTGTTTCCCACTGTCCGTCCGTCGGTCATGAAGTATCTGGCAATCTTCACACCGCTCCTTTCGATATTGGCCTTCATTTTGAAAAATCGACCTTTTCCGGGCTCGACTACCGATAGCCATCCGCTATTTTTCATAAGAGCGGCGATCATGATGGATTTTCCGCCAGGAGCCGCAGCCAGATCGAGTACCCGTTCACCCGGTTTTGGATCCAGTACCATCGGTGCCGTCATCGAAGAGAGGCTCTGGATATAGATTTTTCCATCTTCAAAAAGTGTGCTGTGCGTCAACAAGTCACGAAATGAGCCATCGGCGATATACGCACCCTCGCACCACTCTACCGGTTCGATTTCGACTCCCTCCTTCGCCAGCTCTTTCAAAACAGCCTCTTTTTCGCCTTTAAGAGGATTGATACGAAAAGTAACGTATGGTCTTTTTTCGAAGTATCGAAGCAGGGAGTCCCCATCTTCGGGGTATATCTCGCAAAAACGCTCCCTAAAAGCCTCCGGCAAAGACATTGTTTAGCCGAGCCCCATTCGTTCGACAGCTACCATTACAAGGGCGCTCGAAAGACCGGCCGCCACTCCTGCTATGAGGTCGTCGCCCATCACTCCCCATCCGCCGGGAGCTTCGCGGTCTATCTTGCCGATGATTGATGGCTTCCATATATCGTAGAGTCTGAAAAATGCGAAGGAGAGCAGCGCGGCAGCCGGTGCGCCGCCGCTGAAACAGAGAGCCAGCCATATACCGGCTATCTCGTCGATGACTATCCTCTTGTCGTCGTGAATGCCTGTACGTGCCTCGTACAGGTCGATATTGCGGACTCCAACGATGGTGACAAGAATCGTCAGAAGAAAAAGGGTCGAGATAGGCAGATAGAGCAGTATCGCCGATCCGAGTCCAAGACCGACGAGACTGCCCCATGTTCCGGGGGCCTTTGGGAGAAGGCCGCTTCCGAGCCCGGCGAGAAAGAGTTTTTCGTAAAACGTCACGGATGCCTCCTACTTCAGTGAAGTGGTCTGGTAGAGTTTCATGAGTTTTATGTAAAAATCCTCTTCGCTCTGGTTTTCGAGGAGTCCAGAACCCGGCATCAGATCGTAGTAGATCTTTTCGAGATTCTCGAAGCGCTTCGGAAAGAGGTGCGCCAGGATCATAGCGGAGAGCTCTTTTCGGATCAATACTGCTGGCGGGAGCAGTCCCTTTTTCAACAGCTCCAGGATCGAGTCGGCATGGTAGGAGATGTGATGGTGTTCCCCATGCGGACATGTGCGGCTGCTTACAAGTGTCCGGCAGATATCGCAGTAGGCATACTCCGGGGCGGTATGTATCTGGATGGAAAATCCTTTGATATGGTCGAAAACGGACTGTATGCGGTTTTTATCGTAGAATGAACCGAGCCCGGCGTGGTTTTGGCCGATAACCAGCTCGTCGCAGCCGTAGTTTTGAGCCACCAGCGCATCGAGAATCACTTCGTTGTAGCCGGCGAATATATAGGTATACTCCAGCGGCACTATGATTACCCGGTTCGCCGGAAGGTAGTTCTTGACGAAATACTCCATCGAGCGGTAGCGCAGTTCGTATGGAAGCACGCTATCCTCTTTGTAGGGTTTGAAGAGAAAGATCACTACCAGATCGGAGCGGTCGAGCGTCGTGCGTATCAATCTTTCGTGAGCTCTGTGCAGCGGCCTCGCCGCCATCATCAGAGCGCTCGTCTGTTTGGCGCCGATTCTCTTTTTGGCGGCGCCGATCTGCTCTTTTATTTTTCGAAGACTTGGGTATTCGACCCGATACTTTCCGCTTATGGCGTAGCGCCCCAGCCGTTTCATCGTAGCCTGTACGCCGGGGTGCGACGGGTTCTGGGTACCGTATATCTCCTGTACCCGCATCTGGGGGTCGATATCGAACACCTCCTTCGTCTCTATCCAGCCGACGACATTTCCGTCTACTATGAGATCTACACGCTCTTTCGGTTTCAGAGACTTCAAGATCTCTTCGTTGCGCTTGCCTTTGGGTGCGAGGATGAATGGAAACGGAAAGCTGTGTCCCTTGTATAGTTTCGTTTTGGTTACATCTGCCGCGGTTTTTTTGTCCATGAGACCGTCGACCGGTTTTAAAAGCCCCTCCTGCACGAGGGCCAGGGTAGATAGTGCTTCCCGGTCAATATATATCGCTTTGTTACTCAAAAATTCTCCTTTTTGGCCGGGAGTTCAGGTTCTGGCTGCAGCTTTACTTGTTTTTGAAGATGCCATACTTTTTTCTCTTCTCCCACAAAGATTTGCGTGAGATACCGAGCTTCTTGCTGAGCTCCGTATCCGGAAATTTACTCTGATAGATGTGTATGATGAATTTGACGTAGTCGTCAATCGTCAATATCTCCGTACGGTCGAATATCTTGTGTTCGCTTATCATTTCTATGGAGTCGAGCTCATCCTCTTCGAAACTCTCCGTCGTGGAGCTGATGACATCTTTTCCCGTGACGGCGGAGAGAAACGCTTTTTTCTCACTCTTTTTCAGCATTTGAAATTCGGGCATATAGATGATGAAGTCATGCTCTACACCGTCAAGTTTTTCGAGCCAGGAGGGATCGCTAAGAGGCAGGTATTTTAGAGGCCGGTTCAACTCTTTGGCCAGGGCGAACGCGAATGCGTCCGCCTGTTTTTGATAGTTTGTTTTGATCATGACGGGCAGTTTACACTTGATCTGACTCGGCAGTCGCACATTTTTCATCTGGTGTGCCAGATACTCTTCATAAAGATCACGCTCCTGCTTGAGCCTTTTAAATTCGTGATAATGGTTGATCTTTCGTATCAGCTCCTCTATCATGAACGGTTTTTGTATATAGTCGTGTGCTCCGGACTTGAGAGGATCGGTGACGGTATCGTTGCTGATATAAGAGACCATGAGCAGTATGATCTCCTCTTTGTATCTGCTGATAATCGGGTAGAAGTCCTGTCCCGAGAGGTTTGTAGAAAGAAGAATCACATCATAGCACCCTTTTTGTTCCAGGGCATCGCTGACGGTAGCGAAAATATCGCACTCATGGCCGAAGTCGACCAGCTTTCCGGCAATGCTTTGAGCCAGGTAGATCTCATCTTCAACGATCAATATCTTCATTCTTCAGTCCAGTCGTGAAATTTCAAGGTGGCGGTGGCGGAAACGGCCACACCCTCTTTGCGCCCTGTAAATCCAAGCCCCTCGGTAGTGGTGGCCTTGATATTTAAAGCGGCCGGTTTTATACCGAGCAAAGAGGCCAGCCTCTCTCTCATAGCGTTTTTGTATGCAGAGAGTCTGGGCTGTTGGGCTATGATAGTAAGATCCGCGTTAACGATATCGAAACCGAAATGCTCCAGCCTGGATACCACATCTTTCAGGAGCTCTCCAGAATCGGCACCCGCATATTTTTCGTCGCTGTCGGGGAAGAGCTCCCCTATGTCGCCCATACCGGCAGCGCCCAGCAGCGCATCTATGAGGGCATGTATGGCTACATCGCCGTCGGAGTGTGCCTTGAACCCGTACTCTACATCTATATGTATACCGCAAAGCACCATCTTTTTCCCGGGCTCGAAAGCGTGAACGTCATAGCCGTTTCCGGTAAAGCAAAGAGTCTGATCCGGTGAACTGTTTTTGAGACAGGGAAGCTCTTTTATGTCGGTTGCGAAGGTGAGTTTGTGCAAGGATTCGTCCCCGTCGACGAAGGCGACTCTTCCTCCGTCGCTGTATATGGCGCTGCTTTCATCCGTGAAGAGCATGGTACTCTCCAAAGCCGACCTTAGCGCATCCGTACGGCTCAGCTGCGGGGTCTGGATGCGCAAAAACTTCTCCCTGTCGGCCGGTCTGCCGTCGTAGTAGATCGTATCGCTGCTTTTTAGCGCGGGGACTACACACTCGGCATCGGATATCTTTTCAAGAAGCCTCTCGCATATATCTTTTGTGACGCACGCTCTCGCTACGTCGCTGACAAGCACGAGAGGGGTGTCGACCTCCTTCAGCGCATTTTTCAAAGATGCCTGGCGGGAGTCCCCTCCATATGTAAAAGTGTAACACCCGAAGTTACGCATATATCCGATTTCGTCCGGGTGGGAAGCGATGACGATCTTTTCGAAAATATTCATCGCCTCGAAATTTCGGGCTACTTTGAGCCACAGCGGATCGCTTCCTATGCGTATCCACTGCTTTTTCACCCCTTTTTTGAAGCGGGTTGCGTCTCCGGCGGCCAGAAGTATCAGAGTTAAATCAGACAAATTCTCTCCTAAAACCCACTTTGTGTTACGAAAGTATACACAAGAAAAGCTTGCTTTTATCTTTTTTGTGATAATTTTTGGGTCATCAGTCACCATACGACACCAATAATATACCGGCTATGCCAGAACATAGTGGTCGCGAGGAAGGATTTTTTATGAGAAAAGAGTGGGTTCAAAAGCGCAAGAACGATAGTGTCAGAACACAGATGTATTATGCGAAACAGGGGATAGTCACGGAAGAGATGGAGTATGTGGCCAGGGTGGAAAAGCTCGATCCCGAGTTTGTTCGCAGTGAGGTTGCGAGGGGAAGGATGATC
>JAMONQ010000203.1 GCA_027065635.1 Campylobacterales bacterium
GGCAGCAACGTTTTTGGATTTTATATCTTTGGGGTCGAGTTTCACATTCATCGCCTGGAGCATATTGGATATTGTCTGGAGTGTAAACTTCGATGTCGTTCCGTCACCGGTCTTGTTGAGACCTACGATAAGACCGTATCCGATAAGCTGGTTCTCTCTTACCCCTATAATATTGCTGATATCTTTTATCTTGACACCGTATGAGAACAGCGGCAACAGCAAAAGTAAAAAAGAGAGTTTTATCTTCAAAGGATACCTTTCGCTCGACCCGTACGGCAACGGGCTCTTTTAAAAAGAGTCAAGCAAAAGTCGTTCCAACTTATCCGTCATCTGCGAGAATAGTAGCTAAGAGAGCTCTTTCCGAACTTTCTCTCCTTTATCTTTTCAAAAGCGCCGACTCTATCGGGAAACTTCACTTTCGTCATATGTTCGACGATTATTGAAATAATCGACTCCGGATCTATCCGCTCTATCACGTTGATGACTTTGTCGTATATATCTGCATTTCCTTCACGAATAGAGAATGGAGGATCTATATAGAGATAGCTTTTTTCACCTTTTTTTCTCAAATCCTCCAATATCAGGGGAAGAATATCGAAAGCGTCACCTTTGCGGATATCGCATCTGCTTCTATCTATCCTGTCGCAATTATCCCGCAAGGTATTGTAGGAGTCGTTGTCTTTTTCTATAAACCAGGCTCTTTTCGCTCCTCTGCTTAGCGCTTCAAGCCCTACAGAACCGCTTCCGCCGAACATCTCTATGAAATTTTCTCCGACCAGGTCGAATTGAAGCGTATTGAAAAGAGACTCTCTGAGCATACTCTTGGAGCTTCTTGTAACCTCCTTTGACGGAAGGGCTATCTTCTTGCCTCTATATTTTCCTCCGATAATGTATGTATATAACTCTTTACTTTTTCTTTTCATAATACTCTTTTATAATTTCCGTCAACTCTTTTGCGAATCTCAAAGCGGCGTTTTCTATCCTCTCTTCGAGACTCTCCTCTTCTATGCTGAAGTGTTTCAGCGCATCTTTTGTCCGGTTCGCCTCTATCTTCTCTTCTATTTTTATCATCAGTCTGGAGCGTGAAAAGGGCTTCATCAGATCGGCATCCCTCTCCGCTCCTATACGCAAGACCGGCTTGGAGCTTTGCAGAGGATAGTCCGACACTATCAGATCGGCATCCTCACCCTCCGCAAGATACCCCTTCAGAAATTTTCTAAGGCTCTTCTCCAGAAGAGTAGAGCGGCATGCCAAAGCTATCTTCATCACCAGTCCATAAAGATTTGATTTTCGCCATTATACCAAACGTAATCCGCATAAAGATCCCGTGATATTGCATAAACCTGCCGACTTGCAAAAGTGGAGCTTAACAAAAATCTTTGACTACCGATATTCTTTAAAACGCAACTGGAGGAAAGAGGCCATGGAGATATTCAACACCATACGCACCCAGCAGACTCACTCCGCTCCGCCTCAGGGTCTCGAAGGGGCCGGCAGATCTACGCCGCAGCCTCAAAGATCGGGAGGGAGTAGTGAGCAGATGTCGAATCAGCTCAAACAGGCTGAAGAGAGTGCCGATACCCAGAAGCTCAAAAAGCAGCTGCAAGAGATCACCGATCAGCTGAACAAGGAGATGGATCCTCTAAATACGACGATTCGCTTCGGATTTGACGACAGTATCGACGAGCTCTATGTATCTGTAATAGATACCGCCAGCGACAAGGAGATCAGAAAGATACCTTCCGAAGAGGCGATAAGACTCGCAGCAAAAATGCGCGAGCTGGTCGGAATGATTTTCGATAAAAAAGGGTAACGCAACCCGATGCATGGACGCAAAAAACAAAAAAAAGGATTGAACAATGACAGCTGCAGCCGCATATAGCACATATACACAGAACAACATCCAGGTAGAGTCCCCACAGAAACTGATCGAGATGCTCTATGAAGGGGTGATCCGCTTCTGTTCTCTGGCCCAGAAGTCTATCGAAGAGGGGGATATAGAAAAAAGGGTCTACTGGATAAACCGGGCCACGGCCATTTTCGTAGAACTTCTAAATACTCTCGACTACGAAAAGGGTGGAGAAGTAGCCTATTATCTTGACGGTCTTTACAATCAGCAGATAAAGTTCCTTGCACAAAGCAACACTGAAAACAGTACTGAATATCTTCAGATAGTCATCAAGGTGACAAAAGAGCTGCTGGAAGCGTGGAGGGAAGTGACCGGCAATGAAGTGGCATGACCAGTTTCTTTCGGCAGTCGTCGACGAGGATGAAAGAAGAATCATATCACTTCTGGAGTCGATGCCGGACTTCACCGAAAAAGAAGATATGGAGCGCGCCATGAAACTGATAAGCGAAGCGAAGGCGCGCTTCGAGCGGAAAAAGGAGCAGCTGGCCTCCCGAATGAGGATGACGAAGAGACAAAAAAGCTTTCTTGAAACATCGCTGGAGACATCTCCCGCAACTCTCGATATCCACTCATAAGAGTTTCAACCAACTTACGATACAATCCCGAAAAAATTCTCTTTCAGGATTGGTTCAATTATGAAAAAACAGGTAAAAAAAGCGGTCCTCGCCTACTCCGGCGGACTCGATACGAGTATCATTCTAAAATGGCTGCAGGATGAGTATGATTGTGAAGTTGTCACTTTTACAGCCGATATCGGACAGGGTGAAGAGGTCGAACCGGCAAGAGAAAAAGCGCTAAAGCTCGGAATCAAGCCGGAGAACATCTTCATAGAGGATTTGCGCGAAGAGTTCGTACGTGACTACGTGTTCCCGATGTTTCGTGCCAATGCGATCTACGAAGGAGAGTATCTTCTTGGTACCTCCATCGCCCGACCGCTCATTGCAAAGAGACAGATAGAGATAGCCGCGCTAACCGGTGCGGATGCCGTCAGCCACGGAGCTACAGGCAAAGGTAACGACCAGGTGAGATTCGAACTGGGATACCTGGCTCTCAACCCGGATATCACTATCATAGCTCCCTGGAGGGAGTGGGATCTAAACAGCCGCGAAAAGCTTCTGAAATATGCCGAATCTCACGGTATTCCGATTGAAAAGCACGGTAAGAAGTCCCCATACTCCATGGATGCGAATCTGCTCCATATCTCCTATGAGGGAGGAATCCTCGAAGATCCGATGAACGAACCGGAAGAGGATATGTGGCGCTGGACAACCAGCCCGGAAAAGGCACCCGATACCCCGGAATATATCACCATCACATACAAAAACGGCGACCCGGTAGCTATCGACGGCAAGGAGATGACTCCGGCACAGATTCTGACCACTCTAAACGAGTATGGCAACAGACACGGTATCGGCAGACTCGACATCGTAGAAAACCGCTACGTAGGAATGAAGAGCCGCGGATGCTACGAAACACCGGGCGGTACGATCATGCTGAAAGCGCACCGTGCGATCGAGTCGATCACACTCGACAGAGAGGAGGCGCATCTGAAGGATGAATTGATGCCGAGGTACGCCAAACTGATCTACAACGGCTTCTGGTTCGCTCCGGAGCGAAAAATGCTACAAGCCGCAATAGACCAGACGCAGACAAACGTCAACGGAGATGTCAGGCTCAAACTCTATAAAGGAAGCGTCACTGTGGTAGGACGCCAGTCACCGAACTCCCTTTTCAATCCGGAGTTCAGTACTTTCGAAGAGGATAGCGTATACAACCAAAAAGATGCCGAAGGCTTCATCCGCCTAAACGCCCTGAGATTCGTAATCGAGGGTCACGCCCGAAAAAACCGGTGACACCTGCGTGTCGCCGGTCGGGCGTGACGGGCGAGCGTTGTGAACGAAGTGAACCGTAAGCCCAGGTTACCGAAAGAGTGAGCATAAGCGAACGGGTTGCTCCTGGATAGAATTCATTGCCCGAAAAAACCGGTGACACCTGCGCATCATCGGTCGGGCGTGACGGGCGAGCGTTGTGAACATAGTAGCAGGTAGAAAGATCAAATATCTTCATATCGGCGAGCAAAAAACAATTCGAACATCAAGGAGCGTATATGGCATCGACAATCCTGTGGGAGATACTCTCCGTCACTTTCGTAGTCGGTGTCGTAACGCTTCTTACTCTATACTACCAGAGAAAGATGCGATAACAACTATTTCAAAACTTCTGTAGCCCTCTCCAAAAGCTCCCCTGGAGAAAACTTGATAACGGCACTTTCAAGCCCTATTATTCCGGGAACAATCTCAAGAAGAATATAAAAGAGATAGATCATCGGCATAAAGGCGACCATCTCCCTTCTAAAGCTTTTATAGCTGTATCGTCCCTTGAGCCACTCCACCGCTTCGGGACGCCCGTGCATCAGAAGCAGCGCCTGAATCGCAAACACGAAGCCCCAGCATATATATGTCAGAATGGAGCCAATTATAAAAAAGTACTCCCAAAACTGTAGATCACTCACTTCATATCCGTCAGTTCATACAACCTAAGCAGCGCATCCGTATCCGGATCTCTATGCAGCCATGCTCTATAAAGCCTATCCATCGGCTCGCTACCGCCTTTTTCAAGAATGTTTTGCCTGTATCCGTCTGTAAGTTCTCTTTTGACAACACCATTTTCAAAACAGGCGAAAAAGGCATCCGCACTCAAAACTTCAGCCCACTTGTAGCTAAAATATCCGGCCGCATATCCGCCGGCGAAGATATGGGCAAAACCCCACTGAAAACGGTTGTATTCCGGAGGTTTGACAAGCGAAAGCCGCTCTCTTATCGTATCGAGCAATCTTTGCACCTCTTCACCCTGGTAGAGCTTTTGATGCAGCATGAAATCGAAAAGTGCAAACTCTATCTGTCTGAGCATCCCTGACGCGGCCATGAAGTTTTTGCTATCCTTGATCTTTCTCATCAAAAACTCGGGCATAGGCTCTCCGCTCTCGTAATGGAATGCG
>JAMONQ010000204.1 GCA_027065635.1 Campylobacterales bacterium
CCCTATCGTCTGAACGATCATATCGACATTTATAGCCTCTTCGGCGAGGGCATTGAAAATCTCCGACGCGATGCCAGGCCTGTCCTCAACACCTTTGAGGCTGACGCGCGACTGGTTTTTGTCGAGTGCGATACCGCTAACGAGTGGTTTTTCCATGATATTCTCTTCCTTCGTTATCAAAGTTCCCGGATTGTCGTTGAAACTGCTGCGGGTCACCAGGTTGACCCCCATCTTTTTGGCCAGCTCGACGGAGCGGTTCTGTAGAACCTTCGCCCCCAAAGATGCCAGCTCCAGCATCTCGTCGTAGCTTATTCTCTCCATCTTTCTTGCTTTCGGCTCGATCCTCGGATCGGTGGTGTAGACGCCGTCGACATCCGTATATATTTCGCACAGATCGGCCTTCAGCGCTCCGGCAATCGCTACCGCCGTCAGATCGCTTCCCCCGCGTCCGAGAGTGGTCACCCTGCCGTCAGGATTTATCCCCTGAAAACCGGCTACAACAACGATATTGCCCTGACTGATTGCATCAGACATCGGTTTCGGATCTATATGGTCGATTCTCGCCGATGTATGTCTTTTGTCGGTAAAGATACCGGCCTGACGTCCGGTCATAGCCACAGCCTTGTAACCCATCTCGTTTAGAGCGATGCTCAAAAGTGCCGACGTGACGCGCTCTCCGGAGCTAAGAAGCAGATCCATAGCCTCTCTTTGCGGATTTTTGGAAAAGAAGTGCGCATATTCGATCAGCTTGTTCGTCTCTCCGCTCATAGCGGAAACCACTACGATGACGTCGTGCCCCTCGTCTCTCGTTTTGGAAACACGCCTGGCGACATTGGCTATACGCTCGAGATCCCCTACACTGGTTCCGCCGAACTTTTGTACAATCAACACGGACAATCCTTTTGTCTCATTACAGATAACCCTTTTTTCTGAAGTAGTTCAAAACCCGCTTGTATACGGGCCGTTTGAAATAGGTAACATAGTCGAAGATCTGCTGATACGGAACGAATGTATAGTGAAGAAACTCCGGCTCCTCCGTATCGAGGTTTATCTTGGCCCCAGGCTTGAGCCGAACCAGAAAATATTTCTGGCACTGACCGTCAAAAGGGTACATCTTCTTTGCGATAACCTCCGGGAAATCGTAGCTCACCCACTCCGGAAACTCTGCTACAATCTCGACTTCATCGGTACCGATCTCCTCCTTGAGCTCCCTAAAAAGCGCCTCTTGAGGAGTCTCACCCTCATCTATACCGCCCTGCGGAAACTGCCAGGCATCCTTGACATCACTGCGCGAAGCTATAAAAAACTCCACCTTTTCCGGATATTTGGACGAGAGTACTATCGCAGCTACATTGGGCCGGTACCTCTTCTCCTTCAACGCTTTTTTTTCATTCATACATAAGTTACTTTATCAATTGGGCTGCCGCATGGACGCAGAGATTTTGAACGGGGCTTACGATGGCATATCAAACCACTGTAATTCACAGTATCCGTTAAAATACAGGGTAAAGACCCCACCGCAACATCGACGAGCCACTTTCGACTCCACCCTCTGCGCCGCCTGCCGACAAGCTCTTTTTTTGGGTATGATTATAGAAAAAAATGGATTAAGACCTTCTGAGAAAAAAGCATCAATGATAGACGAAACTCTTCTATACCTGCATATTCCGTTTTGTGACAGCAAGTGCCACTACTGCAGCTTCAACTCCTACGTGGACAGGTTCGAGCTGAAAAAGAGCTATATGGAGGCTGTAACCAGACAGCTGCGCTACGATCTTGAAAAGTATGATATCAAAAAGGGAGAGCTGGCTACACTTTTCATCGGCGGAGGCACCCCCTCTACGATCGAACCGGCCCTTTACGAACCCTTTTTCGAAGTAGTGGAAGGTTACCTTCGCGAAGATGCCGAGATCACCAGTGAAGCCAACCCCAACAGCGCTACGAAAAGATGGCTGGAAGGGATGAAAGAGCTGGGTGTCAACAGGATCAGCTTCGGAGTGCAAAGCTTCTTCGACGACAAACTGCGGCTGCTTGGACGTGCCCACAGAGCAATCGAAGCAATAAAAGCTGTAGAGATCTCAAAAGAGTGCGGCTTCAAACATATCAGTATCGACCTCATATACGCCACTATGCTCGATACTCCGGAAAGAGTGGAGTCGGAAATCGAAGAGGCGCTGAAACTTCCTGTCGACCACCTGAGCGCATACGAACTCACTATCGAAGAGGGTACACCCTTTCAGAAAAGGCCTCATGTACGTATCGACTCCATCGAGCAGGCGAAACTCGTAAGAGATCTTTTAAAACGGAGCGGATGGATGGAGTACGAAGTATCGAACTTCGGTCTCGTTCAGTGCCGCCACAACCTTGGATACTGGAAATACTTGCCCTATCTGGGTATAGGAAGCGGCGCGGTAGGACGCATGAAAAATTCGCGAACCTATCCGCACAGAGTGCCTGAGCGATATATCGAAGATCCCCTTTTCAAGGAGCTTGAAAGCCTTACAGAAGAGCAGATGCTCCAGGAGAGAGTGTTTTTGGGGCTCAGGAGCTGCGCAGGTGTCTGCAAGGATCTTCTGAAGCCCGGTATGCACGAGCGCGCGGAGCTGCTGAGGCGAGAAAAAAAACTCATTTTGAAAGAGGGGGTCTATTTCAATACCGACTATCTTCTTAGCGACGAGATAGCCCTCTTTATCCTCGGCTAATCACTTTTTTGATAGACTTTGAACCATCTTACGCACAGACTCTGTATCGAGACGACCAGAGAATGAAACAGATCCGGTCTGCCGGATAGAAACGAAACGATTAAGGACATGCGATGTTCGGCATGGGACTAAGTGAAATATTTTTTATCATAGTTATAGCCATACTCTTTCTGGGACCAGACAAACTACCGGATGCTATGGTACAGATCGCAAAATTTTTCCGTAGCATCAAGAGGACGGTAAACGACGCCAAAACGACACTCGAAGAGGAGTTGAAGGTGAGTGAGCTGAAAGAGGAGGCTTTCAGATACAAAAAGCAGCTCGATGAAGCCACCGCCAAACTGGAGAGTGTGACATCGGCCAATCTTACCACTCTCGACGATCTTACAGGAGCCGTCGAGGAGACCAAAAAAGAAGAGAAGATCGAAGCGGAAGATAGAAAGAGTGAGGAGAAGATCGAACCGAAAAGAGAGGTCGTCACCTTCCCCAAAAAGAGTCTCGATGACAAAAGTATGGAACAGAAGATAAAGAGCGCTGAAGATATTCCTACGAAAAAGTCCGGTAAACAAAAGGAGAGCGATGTTTGACGAACTCAAACCGCATATCGCGGAACTAAGAAAGCGGCTGGCTTACTCCATAGGAGCGCTTTTTGTATGTTTCTTCGTAGCCTTCTACTTCTACGAACCGATACTCGAGTGGATGACCGAACCTCTTAAAACAGTACTTCCCGAAAACTCGTACATGATAGCCACAGGTGTACCGGAGGTATTCTTCACCGCCGTGAAAGTATCGCTTTTCGCCGGATTCCTGATGGCTCTTCCGTTCATTCTCTATCAGTTTTGGCTATTTGTCGCTCCCGGTCTTTACGAGCATGAAAAGAAGTATATCTGGCCGTTTGTATTCTTCGCTTCGGGAATGTTTTTCCTCGGTGCTCTCTTTGCGTACTACGTCGTGGTTCCCTACGGATTCGCATTTCTTGTCAACTTCGCCGAACAGGTAGTTACGGTAGCTCCCAAAATCAACGAGTATGTAGGTTTCTTTACCAAGATCATGATCGGCTTCGGAATTGCATTCGAGCTTCCGGTAGTTACGTTTTTCCTCGCTCTTTTGGGACTGGTGGACGACCATACGCTCAAGAGCTTTTTCAAATATGCGATCATTCTGATATTCGTACTGGCGGCTCTGCTTACTCCGCCGGATGTAGTGACACAGCTGCTCATGGCTATTCCGCTGATACTTCTGTACGGTGTCTCCATCCTGATAGCCAGGGTGGTCAACCCGTACAAGCCGCCTGAAGATGAGGAGAGTGAGTCTGAATAACAACGACAAGACACAAAACACCCTCTCTACCGAAAGTTACGACTACACTCTCCCTCCGGAGCTCATAGCCGCCAGACCTGCCGATCCCAGGGAGAGCGCCAGGCTGATGGTGATAGATAGGAAAAAGGGTACGATCACACATACCATCTTCAAAGAGATTCTCTCGTTTATTCCGGACGGCTGCGGGGTCATCTACAACGACACCAAGGTGATAAAGGCGCGCCTATACGGCAAAAAAGCGAGCGGCGGCAGGGTGGAGCTGCTTATAAACAGAGAGCTCGACAGGGGCAGCTTCAATGTTTTGATACGCGGCAGGGTGAAAGCTGGAAGCTCGCTGATTTTCGACGAGAAGCTGAAGGCCGACGTTGTAGAGCTTTGCGAAGACGGAAGCAGAGTCGTCACCTTTTTCGACGACGAAAAGGAGGCTCTTACTCTCGAGGAGCTGCTGCCGCACCTCGAAAGACTCGGCCATATGCCTTTGCCGCCGTATATCGGACGGGAAGATACCGAAGAGGATGAAAAGCAGTATCAACCGGTATTCGCAAGGCATGAAGGGGCCGTCGCAGCACCGACCGCCTCTTTGCACTTCAGCGAAGCACTCTTTTCAAGGATGCACGAACGTTTCGAAACGGTACCGATAACGCTCCACGTAGGTGCCGGCACCTTCAAACCCGTCGAAGCCGAAAATATCACCGACCATCCCATGCACAGCGAGTACTACCGTATACCGTCCAAAACACTGCAAATGATCGACTCCGAAAAAGAGATACTCGCCATCGGAACGACCGTGGCACGAACCGTGGAGTATTACGCCCGCACAGCA